>JAULZJ010000292.1:0-3555 GCA_032117435.1 Candidatus Nanopelagicales bacterium
CTTCTACGTCGAGGGTCAATGGGGGGCACGAATCGAGGACATCGTGGCCTGCGGCCGCGAGGGTCCTGTGCTCATGAATCACCGACCGCGCGACCTCGTCGTGGTCGACTAGGAGACCCGATGGATGTCATCCGCATGCTGCCAACGCAGGACGCCGAGGATCTGCTCGCACTCACGCGTGAGATCTCGGCTTCCGAGCTTGCCCCGCGGGCGGCTTCGGCCGAGGAGTCGTCACGATTCCCACGCGAGGAGTTGCGCACCCTCGGCCAGGCGGGTCTGCTCTCCCTCCCATACCCCGAGGAGTTCGGGGGAGGCGGCCAGCCGTACGAGGTATACCTCCAGGTGCTCGAGGAGATCTCTCGAGCCTGGCTGGCCGTGGGCATCAGCGTGAGCGTCCACGCGCTCGCCTGTTTCCCCATGGCGACCGCGGGTGACGACGACCAGCAGCGAGCCTGGCTGCCCTGGATGCTCTCGGGGGAGACTTTGGGCGCCTACTGTCTGTCCGAGGCGCATTCCGGCAGTGACGCGGCCGCACTCGCCACTCGAGCGGACAAGCGGGGCGAGGGCTACGTCGTCAACGGCAGCAAGGCCTGGATCACCCATGGCGGCGTGGCCGATTTCTACAGCGTCATGGTGCGCACGTCCGACGATGGCGCACGAGGGATCAGTTGCCTCCTCGTGACGGGCGATGCGGAGGGTGTCACCTCGGCAGAGCCCGAGCGCAAGATGGGCACGCACTCGTCCCGCACGGCAGGCGTGCACTTCGATGATGTCGAGGTCGGGCCCGAACGGCTGATCGGTGCCGAGGGCACTGGGTTCCCCCTTGCCCTCACCGCCTTGGATGCCGGGCGACTCGGAATCGCCGCATGTGCCGTGGGCCTTGCCCAAGCCGCACTGGACGCTGCCGTCGCCTATGCCGGACAGCGGAGCCAATTCGGGCGCCCTATCGGTGAATTCCAAGGGGTCGCATTCAGCCTGGCGGACATGGCTGCGGCAGTCGCGGCGGCACGTGCGCTCTACCTGGATGCGGCGCGGATGCGAGACGCGGGCCTGGCCTTCGGTCCACACGCCGCGATGTCCAAGCTCGTGGCCACCGATACCGCCATGAAGGTGACCACGCAGGCCATCCAGGTGCACGGGGGATACGGGTACACCCAGGACTTCCCCGTGGAGCGCTACTTCCGCGAGGCCAAGGTCCTGCAGATCGTCGAGGGCACGAACCAGATCCAGCGCATGGTCATCGGCCGGTCGCTCCTCGCCAACCCATGACCACGACGCTGCTGCATCACGGTCACATCTACGCTGCGCAGGACCCCTTCGCGACGGCCATGCTCATCGTGGATGACCGCATCGCCTGGATCGGCGATGATGGCGGCTCAGGCCTGTACGCGGACGACGCCGATGTGTCGATCGACCTTCGTGGGGCGCTGGTCGCACCTGCCTTCGTCGATGCCCACGTTCACCTCACCTCCACGGGGCTCACGCTCACGGGCCTGGACCTCAGCGGGTGCCGCAGCCTCGGGGAGTGCCTCGCCAGGATCACCCGCGCCGCCCAGGGAGCAGCGGGCGTCCTGCTGGGCCATGGATGGGATGAGTCCGATTGGCCCGAGGGCCGCGCACCGTCCACGATGGAGATTGATGCCTGCGTGGGTGATCGTCCGGCCTATCTCTCAAGGGTGGATGTGCACTCCGCCCTCGCATCGACCGCACTCAGGGCACTCGTCCCGCACGCACACGCTGCTGACGGCTGGTCCGATCAGGGTCCCGTCGCGCGCGAGGCGCACCACGCCGTGCGCGATGCGGCCTTCGCCTCGATCACGCCAGCCCAACGCCAGCACGCACAGCGGACTGCTCTGCGAAGAGCTGCGTCGTGCGGCATCGCCAGTGTGCACGAGAACGCCGGTCCCACGATCAGCAGCGCGACCGATCTCATGGAGGTCCTCGCACTCGGGCGCACCCCGGACATGCCCGAGGTGGTCGGCTACTGGGGCAGACTCGGTGGACAGGATGAGGCGCGAGATCTCGGCGCGAGAGGTGCCGCGGGCGACCTCTTCGTGGATGGATCGCTCGGTTCTCACACTGCATGCCTTTCCCATCCCTATGTCGACGCAGTGCCTTCGACGCGTGGAGCGTCGTACATCACCGCGGAGCAGGTGGCCGAGCACGTGGTGGCATCTACGCGGTCGGGATCGCAGGCGGGATTCCACGTCATCGGGGACCGAGCCACGCAGATCGTGCTGGACGGATTCGCGGCCGCGAGCGATCAGGTGGGCGTCGAAGCCATGCGAGCTGCCCGGCACAGGCTCGAGCATCTCGAGATGCCCGACGAGCATCACCTGCGCACCCTGGCCGACCTCGGGACGGTCGCCAGCGTGCAGCCTGCCTTCGACGCGGCCTGGGGCGGGCCTGACGGCATGTACGCACGGCGCCTCGGCCCAGTCAGGGCCGCCGCCCTCAATCCCTTCTCCGCCATGCTCTCAGCGGGAGTGGTGCTCGCCTTCGGCTCCGATGCGCCCGTCACACCCCTTGACCCCTGGGGGACGGTTCGCGCGGCCGCGTGGCACACCCACGCCCCTCACGGCGTGAGCGTGCGCGCGGCCTTCGCCGCCCACACCCGCGGGGGAAGGCGAGCCGCACGCGACGAGTCGGCCGAGCCCGGAGTGCTCATGGTCGGAGTCCCCGCCACGTATGCGATCTGGGCACCCGGCCACCTCGTGATCCAGGCCCCCGACGGTCGAATCGCCGCGTGGAGCACCGATCCGCGATCCGGAGTCCCTGCCCTTCCCGATCTCGACGTGGGCGACCCAGTGTGCTGGCGCACGGTGCGCGCTGGCCAGTCGATCCATGACTCGGGTGATCTCGCGTGAGTTCCCCCTCCGGTGCGACGATGAGCCTCAACCTGCCTCGACGGCTGCTCCTGGTCGCCGGGTCCGGCGTGCTCCTCGCGCTGTCCTTCCCTCCTGTGGGCGCATCGCTCCTCGCGCCGATCGCCGTGGCGATGTTCGTCCTCGCGACCTATCGGGCGACCGTATTGGCAGGCGCCCTACTGGGTGGGCTCCAGGGTGCGGTGTCCTTCGGAATACTCCTACGCTGGCTCTCCGTCGTCGGCGCCGATGCGTGGATCCTGCTCGTCGCGCTTTGCGCATTCTGGATCGGTGTCGTCGGAGCGGGCCAGGCACTCGTCACGCGCCTGCGCTGGTGGCCGCTGTGGGTGGCGTCCGTGTGGGTGCTCCAGGAGGCACTCCGGGACCGGATTCCCCTGGGGGGCTTCCCATGGGGCCGCCTCGCCTTCGCGCAGACCGCGACGACGCTCACCCCCTGGGCAGCCATCGCGGGCGCACCCGCGGTCACCTTCGCCACAGCCCTCGCCGGAGCCGTGCTTGCCTTCCTCGCACTCGCAGCCTGGCGCCGCGGACCGGGCTGGCGGCAGTGGGCTACCGCGGCCGCGGGGGGGCTTCTCGTCATCGGCATGGCGGGACTGCTCATCCCACGCCCCGTGACGGGCCAAAGTACGGCCGGACCGCCGGAGGCGGTCGCGGCGATCATCCAGGGCGG
>JAULZJ010000293.1:0-4755 GCA_032117435.1 Candidatus Nanopelagicales bacterium
GTCGGTGGTCCATGTCATGGCTTCGCCCTGGACTTGCTCCGGCAGCGGCATGCGCTCGATGAGCTCACCGGGCGGGAGCCCGGCGTAGATGCGCACCTCGGAGTAGTCGCGCACGGCGTACCCGCCCCCCGGTCGCGTGGCAGCGTCCGTCACCAGCGCATCCTCGGTCCCGATCGCACGTGCGCGGTTGATCTCACCTGAGCGCAGTGGGGTGGGCAGCCGCCAGATAGTCCCGCTGAGCAGACCCTTGCCGATCATCCAGAGCCGATCGCCATCGGCGAGTAGTGCCTCCGCGTCCTGGGGCTCGTCAAGTCGCACGCGATACGTCATCGGCGTCACGGTCGCATCCATGAGTTGCCGCGGCTCGGGGAGCTCATGGATCTCGATGTAGCTGCGCGCGCCGGTGTTGTCCCCGATATCGCCCCACCAGATGACCGGCGCTCCGGTGGTGCTGGTGCCGATGGCGATGGCTTCGGGATCACGTGCCTCGATGCCTCGCACCTTGACGGTGGCGCGGATCTCGCAGGTGCCGGTATCGAGTGCGTAGAGCTTCGGGCCCCCGCCGGAGTCGTTGTGAGCCCACACGACTCCCTCGTGGACGGCAGAGGTCGCGATACCGCTGATCTCGGCGAGCCGCTTACCGTCGAAGCGGCAGAGTTCGCTGACCTCCGCGAGCGCAGTCCCCAGCGGGACACCGAGCACCGCGATCACTGCGGCGAGAGCCACACGCATCCCCCGAGCCCTGTCCATCACCACGTCAGCGTACGTCGTACGTCATCCCCAGCAATCCACATGTCCGCTCGTCCACAGGGGTGCGCAGGGACCTGTCAGTGCACGGTCAGTGAGCGCACGGTGACCACGCGTCCCAACGGGTCGCACGCACCGGCCGTCCCGCCGGCATTCATGGAGGCATCATGACCACGCATCGCACAATTCACCGTGTTGTTGCTCGCGTCCGTCGCGAGGACGCAGGGATGACGACCGTCGAGTACGCCGTCGGCACCGTCGCGGCTGCGAGCTTCGGCGGCTTGCTCATCCGGCTGCTCATGTCCGAGGAGGCTCGCAATCTCGTCTGGGGCCTCATCACCAACGCCATCTCATCCATCTTCGGCTAGCAGTCATGCACCCGGAGACCTCTCCCAGCCCGGATAGGGGAAGTGTCGTCGTCGAGGCGGCCCTGGTCATCCCGGTGCTGCTGGCCGTCACGGTGCTGTTCGTCTGGGTGACGTCGTTGGGCGCGACCTATGTCCGCCTCCTCGACGTCGCCCAGACGGCGGCACGTCAGGCGGCACGCGGCGTCGTGAGCGTCGCGCCTCCGGCCGACGTCGATCTGACCTTGAGCGAGCGCGACGGTCTTATCCGCGCGGTGGCAAGGGAGCGCATTTCGCCGCCGCTCGCGGGCTTCACCGGCTGGGGGGTGACCATCACAGCGGAGGCACATGCGGTGCCCGAGTGGGTGGTGCTCGAAGAGGGCGGAGTCGACATCGGGCCAGTGGATCCGTGATGGCTCGCTCGCTCCGACGCGATGATCGCGGTGTCGGCACGGTGCTCGGCATCATGCTCGGCACGTCGCTGATCGCCGCCGGCTTGGTGATGAGCGCGCTCGTCTCCGTCTCCGTCGGCCACCAGCGGGCCGCGGTCGCCGCTGACCTGGCCGCTCTCGCTGCGGTGTCGCAGGGTTGCGAGGCGGCTGATCGGGTGGCGCGCGCCCAGGGTGCGATCAGTGTGTCCTGCTTCGAGGATGGCGGCGATGCCGTCGTCACCGTGGCTTTGCCAGCACCGGCCATGCTGGGACGCATCGCGGCTTGGAGTGGGCATGAGGCGCCGGCGATCGCGAGTACGGCCCGTGCCGGGCGAGCTATCCCGTGACCGTGCGCGACTCCCGGAGCAGTGCGTCGAGCATGAGCACGGCACCCCGCTTGTCGAGGGGCTCATTGCCGTTGCCGCATTTGGGCGATTGCACGCAGGCAGGGCAGCCCGCCTCGCACTCGCACGCCGCGATGAGATCACGTGTCGCGCGCCACCATCGCTGGGCCACCTCGAATCCGCGATCGGCGAATCCCGCTCCACCGGGATGGCCGTCGTAGACGACGACAGTGCATCGCTGCGTATCGGGGTGCAACTCGGTGGAGACTCCTCCGATGTCCCACCGATCGCACGTCGCGATGAGGGGCATGAGGCCGATCGCAGCATGCTCCGCCGCGTGGGCCGCGCCCCCGATATCGACACCCGCATCTGTCAGATCGGCGATCACGGAGTCGCTCAGCGTCCACCACGTGCCGCGCGTGCGCAGCATGCGCTCCGGCATGTCCAGCGTCTCGCGGCCCAGGATCTCGCCGCTCCCTAGTCGTCGGCGTACGTAGCCCACGACCTGGGATGTCACCTCGACCTCACCCACCATGACATCGGCCGCGCCCCAGGCGATGTGGCGATCGACGCTGAGGATCCGGTAGTCGGCTATCTCCTCCGCTGTCGTCGTGTGATCGACATCCTCCACTCTGACGAGTGCGACGGAGTCGTCGAGATCCAGGCTTGTGACGACATGACTCACGCCCTGGTGGAGGTAGACCGCACCGGGATGGACCGTCGCTGGCGCGCGCGCCGCCTCGACCGTGCCGAGCAGGCGACCCGTCCCCTCCTCGACGAGGCGCACCGGTGGGGCGGCATCCCCGCGCAGATCGATGCGGGCGGCAGCCGAGTCGCGGTGAGTCCAGTAGTAGCCGGTGCGTCGCTGACGGAGCAGTCCTTGCTCGGCCAGCTCTGCGAGCCGTGCGGTCGCCGTGGGCCCGAACCACGTGACCGCGTCATCCTCGGTCAGCGGATGCTCCGCGGCCGCGGCCATCAGGTGGGGTGCCAGCACATGCCGGTTCTCCGGATCGAGCACGACGGACTCGACCGGCTGATCGAAGACGACGCCGGGATGATCGAGCACGTATCTGTCCAGCGGGTCCTCGCGCACGACGAGCAGCGCTAGTGCGGCGTCCTCGCCGCGGCCTGCACGTCCCCATTGCTGCCACAGGGATGCGCGGGTGCCGGGCCATCCGGCGACGATGACGGCATCGAGGCCGCTGATGTCGATACCGAGTTCCAGCGCGTTCGTCGTCGCGACGCCTCGAAGCCGACCGTCGCGCAGATCGGACTCGAGCGCGCGACGTTCCTCCGCGAGATAGCCGCCGCGGTATGCCGCGACGGAATCCGCGAGATCCGGGCTCACGTCCGTGAGTGCATCGCGTGCACGCTGGGCGACGACCTCCGCTCCACGCCTCGAGCGCACGAAGGCCAGCGTGCGGCGTCCCTCGCACGCGAGGTCCGCCAACATGTCCGCCGTTTCGGCGAGCGGGGAGCGACGGGGCATGGGTTGGCCTGGGTCGTGGTGGGCGATGCCGATGGACTCGGGGGGCTCCCACAGCACTGCGGTGACTGCCGAGTGCGACGAGGAGTCGACATCGATGGCGGTGACCGGAGCTCCGACCAGTCGCGAGGCGGCTTCAGCGGGTGTGGCCATGGTGGCGGAGGCGCAGATCACGACGGGATCGCTGCCCTGCTGTGCGGCGAGCCGCCGCAGGCGTCGGATCACCATGGCGACATGGGAGCCGAAGACGCCTCGATAGTGGTGTGCCTCGTCGATGAGGATGTAGTCCAGGTGTCGCAGGACCCGGGACCATGCTGACGCGCGCGGCAGCAGGGACCTATGCACGAGATCGGGGTTCGTCAGGATGAAGTTGGCGTGTGCCCGGACCCAGGCACGTTCGTCCGCGGGCGTGTCTCCGTCGTACGTCGCCGCGCGGATGCCCGGGACCTCCAACTCTTCCAATGAGGCCAGCTGATCGTGGGCGAGAGCCTTGGTCGGCGACAGGTAGAGCGCGCACGCCCGGTCATCGCGCAGCAGCGCCGACAGGCTCGGCAGCCACATCGCCAGGCTCTTGCCCGACGACGTGCCCGTCGCGATGACCACGTGCTCGCCACGCAGGGCAGCTTCCGCCGCCGCCGACTGATGCGCCCACGGCTCGGTGATGCCCTCGGCCTCGAGCCGCTGCACGAGGACCTCGGGCGTCGCACTGGGCCAGGCACCGCGCTGGCCGTCGCGTGCCGCGAGGTGGCGCACCACTCGCCGCCCTGCAGGTCGTGCGGCCAGGGATCCCAGGGCGCCCTCGGGGTCGGCGTCGGTCTCCTGCCTAGCTATTTCCTCGGTCATCTCGAGGCCATGATCGGGGCAGGGGGGTGGGGCGCCGGGGGCGACCCCACCGGCATGCGTAAGATTCCGCGGAGTTTCGGCCTGTTACACGGGCCGTTCCTGATCCCCGGGGGGTTCGCCCGCCCGGACGCGTCCACCAGGGAGTCACATGACCACCGCTGCCGCCGCGATCAACCTGACCGGCACCAACTTCATCACGGTCGTCGTCGTCGCCGTCATCGCCGTACTCGCTCTGCTCGTCGCCTTCGTCCTCGTGCGCGAGGTGCTGTCGGCGAGCGAGGGCACGTCACGCATGCAGGAGATCGCCGCGGCGGTCCAGGAGGGCGCGGCCGCGTACCTCAGTCGCCAGTTCAAGACACTGGCGATCTTCGCGGTCATCGTCTTCTTCGTCCTCTTCCTGCTCCCTGCTGAGACGATGAACGAGCGCGTCGGTCGCTCCATCTTCTTCCTTGTCGGCGCCGTCTTCTCTGCGATCACCGGCTACATGGGCATGTGGCTCGCTGTCCGCGGCAACGTCCGCGTGGCAGCCGCCGCCAACGAGTCGGGCGAGCAGAAGGCCA
>JAULZJ010000294.1:0-3374 GCA_032117435.1 Candidatus Nanopelagicales bacterium
GAAGGGCAGCACCGCGAGCGTGAGGAAGACGAGCGAGAGTCCGACGACGACGCCGGGTAGCGCGTGGCCGGTGTATGACACGGTCTCGATCGTGCGCACGGATCGCGTGCGATAGCGCGCCGCCATGATGCCGACCGGCAGTGCCAGCAGCACGGCGAGCACGGCACCCGCGAGGGCTACGCCCAGCGAGGTCAACGCAGCGCTGAGGAGCTCGAGGATGTCGAGCGGCGTGCGGCTGCCCTGCAGCATGCGCAGGACGAGGGACACGAGGGGCACGCCGAGGGCGAGCACGGTGAGGCCCGTCAGCCACGCCAGCGCGAGGGCACGTGGCCCCGGGCGCAGGTCGATGGGCACCGAGGCGCGCTGGGTCCCACTGGCCACGCGCCATCGCCGCGTGCGTCCGCGGATGCGACGTTCGGCCAGCACGAGCAGGGCCGCGAGCGCGACGAGGACGAGCGCGAGAACAGCGGCGCTCACCCGATCGAAGCTCGCGCGATAGGACGCGTAGATGACGCGGGTGAAGGCATCGACACGCAGCAGTGCCACCGCACCGAAGTCCGACAGGACATAGAGGGCGACGAGGAGCGCACCTCCGGCAGCGGCGGGCCACGCCTGGGGCAGCGTGGTCGTGGCGAAGGCGCGGAAGGGCCCGCGACCCAGGGAGCGCGCCACCTCCTCGAGCGCGGGATCGCTGCCACGGAAGGACGCGGTGACCGGCAGGACGACGTACGGCGAGGACACGAGCGTGAGAATGAGGGCGGCAGCCCAGAAGCCGTTCATCGCGGGGAACTGCGAGAGCCAGGCGTACGCCGCGACATAGGACGGGATCGCCAGGGGCAGCGACACGAGCACCAGCCACATGCCGCGCAAGGGCAGCGTGGTGCGCGCAATGAGCCACGCGGTGGGGATGCCGATGAGCAGGCACGCGGTGACGACGACGACCACGAGGCTGACGGACGTGAAGACCGTCTCAAGAGTGCGGGGCCGCACCAGGACCTCGAGAATGCGCGCCAGACCCGCCTCGCTCACGCGTACGACGAGGTAGAGCAGGGGTATCAGCGAGACCACAGCAGTGATCGCGCCCGCGGCGATCAGCAGGCGAGGAGGACGCCCGGTGATACGCCGCGGACGCGATCTGGTCGCGGCCTCGATGAGGGTCACAGCAGTCCGACGTCCTCCAGCAACACGAGCGTGCCGGGCAGGTCGGCGAGTTCGGCCAGCGGGACATTGGGGCCCCGAAGGGTATCGAGCGATGGCAGTCCCTCGGCCGAGGCGACGGAGGGCACCAGGGGGTACTCGAAGGTGTTGGTCACGAACCACTCCTGCGTCGCCGGGGTGAGCAGCCACTCGACGAACTTCGCGGCGCTGGGGTTGTCGGCCGCGGCCTTCAGGATGCCGACACCAGCGACATTGACGAGGCTGCCTGGGTCCTCGGGCTTGGTGAAGGCGATCTGCGCGCGCATCGCGTCCTCGCCGACTTCGGCCGCCTTCTCGTACCAGTAGTAGTGGTTGATGAGACCGAGCTTGACCTGGCCCGTGTCGACGGCGTCGAGGATGAGGCCGTTCTTCTCATAGGTCTGCACGTCGTTGGCGACGAGCCCCTCGAGCCACTGCTGGGTCACCTCATCGCCCTGGGACACGCGCATGGCGGTGACGAAGGCCTGGAATGACGCGTTGGTCGGGGCGATGCCGACCTGGCCCTTCCACTGCGGGTCGGTGAGATCGAAGATCGACTGCGGCACCTCCGCCGCCGGCACCTGCTCGGTGTCGTAGGCGATGACGCGGGCGCGGCCGCTGACACCGGTCCAGTCGCCGCTGGGCGCGCGGTAGGCCTCCGGCACCGTGGTCGCGACCGATGCGGGGAGCGGGGCGAAGAGCCCGGCGGCATCGACGGCACCGAGGGCGCCGGCATCCTGGGCGAAGTAGACCTGCGCCGGGCTGGCGTCGCCCTCCTCGATGAGCTGGGCGGCGAGCTCGGCGGTATCGCCGTAGCGTGCCTCGACCGAGATGCCGGTCTCCTGCGTGAACTGGGCGAAGAGGGGGCCGACGAGCTCCTCGGAGCGGCCCGAGTAGACCGTGAGGGGGCCGTCGGCCGCGTCCGATCCGCCACCGCAGGCGGTGAGGACGGGAACCGCCAGGGTGGCGGCGGCTAGACCGAGCATGAGGCGGCCGGACGTGCGCGTGCGGAACACCGAGATCTCCTTAGGTAAGGCTTAGTTAGGACTGCCTAACCTTGGACCACGGGTCGTTGCCCTGTCAAATCCCCCGTCGAAGGCCTAGCCTCCCGGCATGTCCCCCACTGCGGCGGAGCCCACCCGGCTCACCCGGGGGGCCACCCTTGGCTACGCCGCCGGGGCGGCCGGGACCGCGGGATTCGGCACGGTGCCCGGGCTGCTCCTGGCGATCTACCTCACCAACACCCTCGGCGTCGCGGCCGGCATCGCCTCGCTTGTGGTGCTCCTGCCCAAGCTGTGGGATGTCTTCTTCCTTCCTTACGTCGGCAACCTCAGCGATCGGTCGGTCGCACGCACCGGCAATCGCGCGCGCTTCCTCGCCTTCGGGGCGATCGGCATGCTCATCTGCTTCCCGCTCATGTTCGCCGTGCCCGCGGGCATGGGCGCCGGCATTGCCGCGGGCTGGGTGCTGGTCGCGTTCCTCATCGCAGCATCGGCCTTCGGCTTCTTCCAGGTGCCCTACATCGCCCTCGCGGCGGAGATCACCGACTCGCCGCAGGAGCGCACGACGCTCATGTCGTGGCGGGTGGGCTTCCAGGTCATCGGAATCCTGCTCTTCGGCGTAGGCGCACCGGTCATCGTCGGACTCGTTGCCGATGAATACACCGGCTACCTCCTCATGGGCATCGCCGTGGGCGTGCTGATCGCCTTCGCCATGCTCACCTGCTGGGCCGTCGTACGCCGACTGCGCCGCTACGTGGCCGAGTCGACCGCCGGCGACCACTCGCTGCGGCAGCAGTTCCGGGTGGCCTGGTCAGCGCTACCCTTCCGGCTCCTCATCGCTGCCTTCACCCTGCAGGCACTGGGTGCCGGAGCCGTGCTTGCCGCTGCGCCGTACTTCTCGCGCTATGTCCTTGGCGTCGCAGATTTCGGCATCGTCTTCGGCGTACTCCTCGTGCCAGCCGTGATCTTCATGCCGCTGTGGGCCTACGTCGGCCATCGGATCGGCAAGCGTTACGGCTTCATCCTGGCCTCGATCGTCTTCATGGCCGGCCTCATGGCCTCGCTGGCCGCGCACGTCGTGCCGCTGGGCGTCGCGCTCGCCCTCATTGCGGTGACATCCGTCGGGTACGCCGGGATGCAGATGTTCCCCCTCGCGATGCTGCCAGACACGATCTCCGACGACGCGGCGCGCACGGG
>JAULZJ010000295.1:0-5106 GCA_032117435.1 Candidatus Nanopelagicales bacterium
CTCGGCGGTGCTCATCGATGCCTTCATCGTGCGCCTCGTCCTCGTGCCCAGCGTGATGTCGATTCTGGGCCGGGCCAATTGGTGGCTGCCGGGCTGGCTCGCGCGCAAGATGCCCAACTTCAGCGTCGAGTGATGCCCGAAGTCCCCGCTGGCTGCGTGGCCGTCATCTTCACGTCGGTACGCCGTACCGATCCGGTCACCGGGCTCGTCGTCGGGGCCGACGCGTATGCGGCGATGGCCAGGCGATGGAGGTGCTGGCCGCGGAGCAGCCCGGATACCTGGGCATCGAGTCGGTGCGCGATCCGGCAACCCACCGGGGCATCACCGTGTCCTACTGGGCTGACGACGCGAGTGCGCGCGCCTGGAAGGCCGTGGCGCAGCACCTCGAGGCGCAGCACCGCGGTCGCGCGGAGTGGTACGCGGAGTACTCAGTGGTCGTCGCTGAGGTCATCCGCGCGTACGGCGCTCACTGACGCAAGAACGACGGCGAGATCGATCAGGAGTCGGGATTGCCGCCGGTATTGGAGATGATGTTGCGCAGGACCTCGTTGCTCGCCAACTGGTCGGGGCACGTGGACTTCGCCCACTCCTTAGCGTCCGCGGCCCACGCGACCTGATCGGAGTAGTCATCGCGCATGGACTGGAAGACCTCGAAGGGATCCGTGCCCGCGGCGAGCTGATCGCAGAACGCCTGGGCCTGACCGGAGCCTGAGCCGCCGCCACCGCAGGCGGACAGCACGAGTGCCGCCGATGCGGCGAGGGCGAGCAGGGGGGACTTCAGCCTGGTAGCAATCATGCGCACATGGTGGGGCGCCATCGACGCCTCCGCAAGGCCTATCGCCGAATTGGGATGCCGGCCCTACGTCGCGATCGGCCCGACCGGCAGGCGCGTCTCCACGACCTCACCGCCCACGCGCTCCACCCGGTACGCCGCCGGGCCGGTCGACGGGTCCACCTCGAGATCGGCGATGACCCGCGCCGCCTGATCGCCCTCGTAGAGGATGCCGACGCGATCGTCGGTGGCGTACGACGTGGGCAGGAGGCCGTCGCCTACCACGCGCTGGAGCAGCGGTCGACGTTGCTCCTCGCTGTCGTAGTGCACGCCATTGCCGTAGGGCAGCAGCGCAAGCCCGTCGGTGACGACGCGCAGGGTCGGGCCAAAGGAATCGGTGGGACCGCCGACGTGCCAGCAGATCGATCCGGCGCTCACTCCGGCGAGGATCGTGCCGCGCTCCCACGCCGCGCGCATCGCGGTGTCCACTCCGTGCAGGCGCCAGAGCGCGAGGAGATTCGCCACGCTGCCTCCGCCGACCCAGATGACATCGCTGCGCCCGAGGATCTCCTCCGGATCGCGATTGGGCATGGTGAAGAGTGCGAGGTGATCGACATCGCAGCCGAGTGCGCCCAACGCCGCGTAGGAGCGCGCGAGGTACGACGCATCATCGCCGCTCGCCGTCATCACCAGGCACACGCGGGGCCGGTCGGCACCCGTCAGTCGCAGCGCCTCGAGCATGAGGCCGCCTGGGCGCATGACGCCCCATCGATCCGTAGCCGTGAAGCCGCCGCTCGTCGCGAGGATCCTGCGGGTGGTCATGGCACCTCCGGGTGAGGGTTGAGGGCATCGACGATGCCGAGTTCCTTCAGCACCGCCTCGGCGGCACGCCGGCCGCTCACGAGTGCCCCCTGGGTCGACGAGGTGTCGCGGTGATCGCCCGCGACGTAGACCCCCGTGGGCATCCGGACGGGGCGGCGCATGTCGAGTGGGACCGGCATGGCGGGCAGTGCGTACGGGATGGGATACGTCGCGATCAGCTCCCAGCCTGATGTGGGCACGCCGTAGAGCCAGCCGAGATGATCGCGGACCGCTGCCTCGTGTGCGCTGCTCTCGCGGACGCCGAGCGCGGACGCGGAGACCAGGGCGCTGCCGGGTGGTGCGTATTCCGGTGCGGCGTGTGTCATCACGACGGTGTTGATCACCGGACCGCGGCGCGCACCGTCCAGGGTGAGGACGGCCTCGCCGCCCGCGAGTTGTGATGGATCGCCGTCGGGGCGGTAGTACCACGTCGTCACCGAGCGCGGCGCCGGCACCTGCAGCCGGGGAATGAGTCTCTGCGCGGTGCTCGGATCGGTCGCGACGATGACAGCATCAGCATCGAGCTCACCGCCGCCGCTGAGGACGACGCCGTGCGAGGACACTTCAGCGACAGGGGAGTGGAGGTGTACGTCGGTGCCCGCCGCGAGCTGCTCGGGGATGCGCTGCATGCCGAGCGCGGGCACGCCGGGCGTCCCCTTGACGAAGGAGCGCAGCACGAGATCGAGGAAGCGCCGCGAGGTCGTCAGGTCGGACTCGAGGAAGACCCCGGACAGGAAGGGGCGGAGCAGGCGCTCCATCAACTGCCGGTCCACGCCGGCCCGTCGGAGCGCCTCCGCGCTTGTGACGTCGGGCTCGGACCGCAGGGCAGCCGGCGAGCGCACTGCTCGGGAGGCGGCGTACCCCACGAAACGGGTGGTGGACAGGGGTGAACCGATCCGGGCGAGCAGCGAGGAGACGGCCCAGGTGGGCTCGCGTCGCGGATCCGCCACGCGCGCGACCTGGCGTCGGCCTCGGGGTCGCATCACGATGCGCGCACCGGCGACGAAGGGTCGCAGGTCGAGTGCGTCGTAGTCGAGCACGCGTCTGCCTTCGGGGTACGCCGGGTTGTAGAGCTGGAAGCCGCGGTCGAGACGGAAGCCATCGACGATGTCGGTGCGCATGCGACCGCCCACGGCATCGGAGCCCTCGAGCACGGTCACCTCGACTCCGCTACGGCGCAGGTGACGTGCGGCAGCGAGGCCGCTGAGGCCCGCTCCCACGATGATCACCGCCACGCGGTCCACCGTAGTGGCCTGTGGATAACTCACGGCATCGGAGTGCCGATGCGGTGCACGATGCGCACATGCCCAGCGACACGACGATGATCACGACCCTGCTCACCATGCCGCCCGACCTCGTCGAGCGCGACCGCGTGCGACGCCAGTCGCTGCGTGCAGGTGCGGTGCAGCACCCCGGTCTGGCACCGCTGCGATCCGTCGCGTTCACGGCGGAGGGGCTCGCACTCACGTGGGAGATCGGCACCGGGAGCGAGCCCGTGACTGCACCGGCGGATCCCCTGACGGTGCTGGCCCCGATCGCTGCCGGCCTGGCATTGCTCCACGATGCCGGTCTCGCCCATGGCGGCGTGACCGCCGATGCCGTGTACGTCGTCGCCGGGCGCGGCGTGCTCACGGGCTGGCGTCCCGGCGGCCAGCCCGCCGACGACGTCGCGGACCTGGTCGGCCTGCTCGATTCCTGGCTGCCCACGGGCTCCGTCGGCGCCGATATCGTCCAACTCCTCATCGCGGGCGCCGATCCGGATCCGGTGGCCCGCCCCTCGATGGCGCGCCTGGCAGCGGCACTCGACCGCGCGGCCGCGCACTCATCGCCCCCCGTCTCCCCGCCGGCGCAGAGGCGCGCTCGGTTCGACGATGCGCCACCCCCGCGCCCCGTCGAGCACGTGGCCGCCACGGTGCCCCCTCACCGCGCCATCGCTCCCGCGAAGACGCGGGGCCGCCATGCCGCGCGTCGCTCGCCGGCGGGGTCTGTCACGTCCGCGCGATCATGGGCTCGGCTGCCGTGGCGATGGGCAGTGGCCCTCGGGGGTGCGACGGTGGTCGCCTTCCTCGGCCTCTCCGCGCTGGGATCGTCCGGCGCTGCGCAGGAGATCTGCCCCGCACCGGCCTCGGCACAGGCGGGGTCCGATGCGGGCGCGTCGCGCTAGCTGCCGTCGACGGCTTGCCGGATGGCCGAGTCGATCGTGGGATCGCTCCACGTGAAGCCATCGCGCTCGAGCACCGTCGGCAGGACGCGCTGACTGCCGAGCACATCCTGCGAGAACTCCCCGAGTGCGATCTTGAGGGCGAACGCCGGCACCGGGAGCAAGGTGGGACGGCCAAGGACGCGGCCCATCGCGCCCGTGACATCGGCGTTGGTGACGGGGGTCGGCGCAGTGAGGTTGACGGGGCCGGAGTACCTCTCGTCGTCGAGCAGGGCGATGAGCGCGGCGACCTCGTCTCGCAGGGAGATGAAGGACCAGTACTGCGACCCGGAGCCGACCTTGCCACCGAGCCCGGCCTTGAAGATCGGCATCAGCCGCTTCCAGGCACCGCCCTTTGAGCTGACGACGAGGCCCGTCCGCGCGAAGGGCACGCGGATGCCCGCGTCGACGGCGGGTTGCGCCGACGCCTCCCACTGCGCCACGACATCCGCGAGGAAGCCTGCGCCCTGGGGAGACTCCTCGGTGACGGCCCGGTCACCCGTGTCGCCGTAGTAGCCGATGGCGGAACCGCATACGAGCACGGATGGCTTGGGGTCGAGTGCCGCGGCCGCGCGCGCGATGGTCGTTGTGCCCTGCACGCGCGAATCGAGGATCTCGGCCTTGTAGGCATCGGTCCAGCGCTTATCGCCGACACCGGCGCCGGCGAGGTGGACGATGCCCTGCACTCCGGCGAGACCGGCCAGGTCGACGTCACCTGTCCGCGGGTCCCAGCGCACCTCGTCGGGTGCCGAGGGTGCACGGCGCACGAGTCGGATGACCTCATCCCCGCGCGCACGCAAGGCCGGCACGAGGGCGGAGCCGATGAGTCCGCTGGCGCCGGTGATCGCGATGCGCATCATGCCCCCACGTCCGCGAACGTGCCGTCCTCGAGGCGATGGCGCACGGCGCCTAGGAAGCGGGCCGCATCCGCGCCATCCACGAGTCGATGGTCGTAGGTGAGAGCGAGGTAGACCATCGACCGGATGGCGATGACATCGTTGCCGCCATCGCTGATGACGATGGGGCGCTTGACGACACTGCCTGTCCCGAGGATCGCGACCTGGGGCTGATTGATGATCGGCGTGTCGAAGAGCGCACCGCGGCTGCCGGTATTGGTGACGGTGAAGGTGCCTCCGGAGAGCTCGTCGGGGGCGACGCGGTTGGTGCGCGTGCGATCGGCCAGGTCCGTGATGCGTCGTGCGAGGCCCGCGACGCTGAGGTCTCCTGCGTCGCGCACGACGGGCACGAGCAGGCCGCGGTCGGTGTCGACGGC
>JAULZJ010000296.1:0-6629 GCA_032117435.1 Candidatus Nanopelagicales bacterium
CCGTCCACCCATGCGGACGGCTCAGCCAACATCATCGGAGCTCTGCGCAAGGCAATGGCCACCACGGGCTATAGCGACCTCAAGGAGTTCCAGCGCATAGATGTGGTGCTCGACCCGCACTAGTCCCGGTGGACCCTGCGCGTGCACTGGGGCCGTGGAGGACAATGGGGGAGTGATGGACACGGGTGACCGGCTCGATGAAGCGGCGCGAGCGCGCTCCGTCGCCTATGTCCAGCAGCACACGGTCGACATTGCCATCATCGGCGGGGGAGTCGTGGGCTGCGGAGTTGCGCTGGATGCGGCTGCCCGTGGCCTGAGCGTGGCCCTTCTAGAGCAGCGGGATCTCGCGGCCGGCACGTCATCGCGCTCGTCACGACTGGCCCATGGTGGACTGCGCTATCTGGAGCAGCGCGAGTTCTCCCTCGTGCATGAGGCCCTCACCGAGCGCGGACTTCTCCTCGACCGCATCGCTCCGCATCTCGTCCGCCCCGTGCCCTTCCTCTTTCCCGTCGAGCGCAAGTGGGAGCGGCCATATGTCGCGTCGGGCGTTCGGCTGTACGACGCGCTGAGTCGTGTCGGGAGCTATGGGGGCACCATGCCGCGCCCGAAGAGCTTGAACGTCGATGAAGCCAAGCAACTAGCCCCCGATCTCGACGCCGGTGAGATCGCTGGTGCCGTTCGCTTCCACGACGCGCAGATCGACGACGCACGGCACACGGTCGCCGTGGCACGTACCGCGGCGTCTCACGGTGCGCACATCCTCACGCGGACGCGAGTCGAGTCGCTGCTATTCGATGACTCCGGACGTGTCATGGGAGTCCGTGTCGAGGATAAGTTGACAGGCGACGCATACGACATCAGTGCGCGGGTCGTCATCGCAGCGGTAGGCATCTGGACCGATGAGATCCTGCACATGGTCGACCCGGATGCGCCCGATCGTGTCCAGCAGAGCAGGGGTGTGCACCTGGTTGTGCGTGGAGACGCGATCAGGTCGACGACGGCGATCATCGCCCGCACGCCGGCCAGTGTGCTCTTCCTCCTGCCCTGGGGCGGTGATTGGATCGTCGGGACGACCGACACCCCGCGGGACGAGTCGGAGAGTCTTGCCGACCCGGTCGCGACCGAGGAGGAGATTTCCTACCTCCTGGGGCAGGCCAATCGATGGCTGGCGCGACCACTGCGCCGCGACGACGTGATCGCCACCTACGCCGGCTACCGGCCCCTGGTGGCCGAGGCGGCGGCTGAGGCCACGACGCAGGTGTCACGAGAGCATGTGATCTTCCATCCCGTGCCAGGACTCGTCGCGATTGCCGGTGGCAAGTACACGACGTACCGCGTGATGGCAGCGGACGCGGTCAATGCCGCTGTGGTCGACCTCGAGGAGGAGTCGATCGACGAGTCCACCACGGCCGACATCCCGCTCGTGGGAGCAGTGGGCTTCGCCGACCTGTGGGCCGATCGCGCCAGCCTGGCCGAGCGATGGGATCTGCCCGTCGCCACGATCGAACGCTTGCTGCGACGTCACGGATCCCGGGTGAGCGAGGTTTTCGACGCGATCGCGAGCGACCCTCGCCTGGGCGAGCCGCTTCCGCCTGGGGGCAGGCACCTGGGTGCGGAGGCCGTGGTCGCCGTCACGCACCAGGGTGCCCTGGATCTCGAGGACGTGCTCGTGCGCCGTCTGCGCCTGACTGCGGAGTCGCCCGATGCGGGTCGCGCGGCCGCCGCTGCCGTGGCCCCCCTCATCGCGCCGTTCCTGGGCTGGGATGAGGAGCGGGTGGCCGCGGAGATCGCTGGCTATTCGGATCGCCATCCCCTCGTGCGCGCGTAGGCTCCACCCATGGCCATCCTCTCGGTTCCCCCCGCTGCGACATCGCTCGTCTCCCTCCTAGCTGTCGCCCCGGATGCAGAGACGAAGGAGGTCCGTGCCCCCTTCACGGGGGAGAGGCTCTACGACCTGCCCCTCGCCACGGAGTACGACGTGGCAAGTGCGGCAGCACGTGCGCGGTCCGTGCAGCGTGAATGGTCGGGTCGACCCGTCCGAGATCGCGTGCGTGTCATGCGACGTTTCCACGATCTCGTCATCGCCAAGCGAGATGAGGCACTCGATCTTCTCCAGTGGGAGGTAGGCAAGGCACGCGCGGATGCGCTGGAGGAAGTTCTCGATGTAGCGGTAGTCGCCCAGTTCTACACGCGCGCAGCCGCGCGCCTGCTACGACCGCGCCGTGTCCGCGGCGCCCTGCCCCTGCTCGTGGGCGTCGAGGAGATCCGCAAGCCCGTGGGCCTCGTCGGCATCATCGCGCCGTGGAACTACCCGCTGACACTTGCCGCAAGCGACGCGCTCCCGGCACTGCTCGCCGGCAACGGCGTCCTGCTCAAACCGGACCCGCAGACCACGCTCGTATCGGCCTGGGTGCTCGAGCAGCTGCTGCGTGCGGGCCTCCCTGACGGACTCATGGCCGTCTTGCCGGGTGAGGGTCCTGTCGCCGGGCCCATGGTGATCGACGCCGTGGATCACGTGATGTTCACGGGATCCACGGCCACGGGACGTGTGGTCGCCGAGCGGTGCGCCAAGCGCCTGATCGGCTGCACGCTCGAACTCGGTGGCAAGAACGCCATGATCGTGCGCGCCGACGTCGACCCTGCGAAGGCGGCGGAGACGGCCGTGCGCGCATGCTTCGCCAATGCCGGACAGCTCTGCATCTCGATGGAGCGCGTCTATGTCAATGCCGCGGTCTACGACGCCTTCCTCGCCCACTTCATCCCGCGGGTACTGTCGATGCGCATCGCCTCCGGTCCTGGATGGGAGGGCGACATCGGCTGCTTGATCTCACCCCCGCACCTCGACCGGGTCAGATCGCATGTCGACGAAGCCGTGGCCCAGGGCGCCACCGTGCTCGCTGGCGGCCGCGCACGTCCTGACATCGGCCCACTGGCCTTCGAGCCCACAGTCCTCGCGGGTGTCACGGAGTCGATGACACTCTGCCGGGACGAGACCTTCGGCCCGGTCGCTGCGGTCTATCCCGTGATCGATGACGAGGAGGCCGTACGCCGAGCGAATGACACGACGTACGGACTCAATGCCTCGATCCTGACCCGCGATCTGCGAGCTGGACGCCAACTCGCGCGTCGTCTGCGGACGGGCTCCGTGAACGTCAACGAGGGGTATGCCGCCTCGTGGGGCTCCACCGCAGCAGCGATGGGTGGGGTGGGGGAGTCCGGCGTCGGGCACCGTCACGGTGAGGGCGGACTGCTCAACTACACGGAGCCGCAGACCATCGCCACGCAGCGACTCCTCGGGTTCGGCCCCCAGCTTGGCCTCGACGCGCAACGATGGGGGAACTTCCTCGCCACGGCGGTGGGGACGATGGGCAAGCTCCGGCTCTAGGCTCGATCGGGACCACAGGGAGGCAGGCACATGGCGGGCTTCGACTACGACGTGCTCATCGTCGGTTCCGGCTTCGGCGGGTCCGTGGCTGCCCTGCGGCTGGCCGAGAAGGGCTACCGGGTCGGCGTACTCGAGGCAGGACGACGGTTCACCGACGCGGACTTCCCCAAGACCTCGTGGCGCCTGCGCCGCTTCCTGTGGGCCCCGGTCCTGGGTTGCACCGGCATCCAGCGCATCCACGTCCTCAAGGATGTCGTCGTGCTCGCCGGTGCCGGCGTGGGCGGCGGATCCCTGGTCTACGCCAACACGCTCTATGTCCCACCGAAGCGATTCTTCGAGGACAAGCAGTGGGCGCACATCACGGATTGGGCCGGCGAGCTGGCGCCCTACTACGACCAGGCCAGTCGCATGCTGGGCGTGGTCACCAATCCCACGATGACACCGAGCGACGTCGTGATGAAGGCGGTAGCGGATGAGATGGGCGTGGGGCACACCTTCCAGATGACTCCGGTCGGCGTGTACTTCGGAGCTGGGCCGGGCGTGACGAAGCCGGACCCCTTCTTCGGCGGGGCTGGACCCGAACGCACGGGGTGCACCGAGTGTGGTGAGTGCATGACGGGCTGCCGTCACAACGCCAAGAACACCCTGCCCAAGAACTACCTCGGCCTCGCCGAGTCGGCTGGCGCGGTGATCCACCCTCTGGTGACTGTGACCGGCATCGAGCCCAGCGATGCAGGCGGCTACACCATCACGACGAAGCGCACTGGCAGCCTGTCCCGGCGCACCCGCACCTTTACGGCCGAGCAGGTCATCATGGCCGCGGGCACGTACAACACGCAGAGACTTCTGCATCGCATGCGCGACGAGGGGAGGCTCCCTCGCCTATCGCGCATGCTCGGACGACTGTCGCGCACCAACTCCGAGTCCATTCTGGGAGCCGTCGCCAAGTCGCCCCAGGCGGACTACACGCGTGGCGTCGCCATCACCTCGAGTTTCTTCCCCGACGATGTCGGCACCCATGTCGAGCCCTGCCGCTATGGCAAGGGCTCAAATTCGATGGGCCTGCTCCAGTCTGTGATCACCGTGCCGCGACCAGGTGAGCCACGTTGGCGGACCTGGACCAAGGAATTGTGGCGACAACGCGCCAATGCTGCCTACCTGGTCAATGTCCGCAAGTGGAGCGAGCGTGCGGTCATCTCCCTGGTGATGCAGCCCGTCGACAACTCCTTAACCCTCACCGGCAAGCGGGGTCGATTCGGCTGGCGCCTGGCCACCAACAAGGACGAGTCCAATCCCGCTCCGTCGTACATCCCCATCTCCGATGAGGTCGTGCACCGGATTGCCGATCAGATCGACGGCGTGGCCGGTTCCAATGCCTTCGACAATTTCGACGCTGTCATGACCGCCCACTTCGTGGGGGGCTGTGTCATCGGCGCCGACCCGGATAGCGGTGTCGTAGATGCCTACCACCGCGCCTTCGGGCATCCGGGCCTGCACATCGTCGACGGATCCGCCATCACGGCCAACCTCGGAGTCAACCCCTCGCTCACCATCACCGCCCAGGCGGAGCGAGCGATGGCCATGTGGCCCAATAAGGGAGAGCAGGACCACCGACCCACACTGGGCTCGGCGTACGTCGCGGTCGAAGCGGTCGCGCCGAAGAACCCGATCGTCCCCGAGCACGCACCCGGAGCCCTACGACTGCCGATCGTCGAAGTTCGCTAGGCCGCGTGCCGACTCCGCCAACACGGCCGACCGTCATCGGCCAACTCCGCACGTCACGACGCTTTGCCGCGCTCATGGTCATCTTCCTTCCTGCGGCAGCATCGCTGGGGGCCAAAGAACGCGCGCGGCTGGATTACGTCACCGAGGCTTTCGGCGATGCGAGCGGCATCGGGACGGTGGCGGTCGTCATGGCCATCTCCGTGGCCGTCGGCGGGGCCGTCTCGGGCGTGATCACCGACCGGGTGCGTCCTCAGGGGGTGCTGGCGGCTGCGCTGGCCGTGACCGCGATTGCGAACTTCGTCACGGGCATATCCCTGCTGCAAGGCCCGCTCTCGATTGCCCACGTCGTGGCGGTCACGGCCGTGGAGTGGCTGAGCGCCGGCGTCGCTATACCCGCCCTGCTGAAGGTGCAGGCGGCCCTTGTTCCACAGGATGCCCGCGGGTCCGCGGAGATCGTGAATGCGGTGCGCCTGGGCATCGGGGGCATGGTCGGCATCCTGCTGGCGACGGTGAGCCCGAGCCCTGCGGTCACGTTGCTCGGATGCGCGATCGTCATCGTCGGAGTGATCATCGGGGTGCTGATCGTGACGCGTGGACTGCCTGCTCCGGCGAGGCCCCGGGAGGTAAGGGGTGCTGGGACAGGCCTGTGGTCAGTCCTCCTCGCCGACCAGACACTACGCCGTGTTGTCATCGCCGACCTCGTGCTGACATTCGTCGTGCCAACGCAGCTTTCCAACGTGGTCATCGTCGAAGAAGGTGATGCGAGTCTCGTGCTACCAGTCCTGCTCACGGGTGTCTTCGGCGTGCTGGCAGGACGTCTCGTGCTGCTCTACACCGGCTCGCTGGGTGATGTCCGACGAGCGCTCCTGGTGAGCTTCGGGCTCTACCTGGCGGTCGCCGTGGGCTCGGTGCCGCTGGTGCTCAACGGTGTAACGCTGACGCGGGCGGAAGTGGCGAGCTTGACCATCCTGCTCGGGAGCGCTCTTTCCGCATACACCCTCGGCCTCCTGGCGGCTTTGGTGCAGCAGTTGGTGCCCGATGACGTGCGTGGTGCGCTCTCGGGATTCATGGCCGCTGCCCGCAGCCTCCTGGTCGCAGGCGCTGCCGCCCTCATCACCGCTGTGGTCGTTCCGTTGAGCAGTGAGGCGGTCGTCGGGACGGTCGTCGTGCTCGGCGTCGCGGCGCTGGCGATCGTCCGGGGATTCGCCGGTATCGCGGCCCGCACGAACTGAGGGGCCGGTCCCGAAGGACCGGCCCCTCAGTGGAGAGGGTGCTAGACGCCCGCGGCAGTCGCCACGGCGCGCTTGGTGAGCACCTTGGCGAGGTGCTCCCGGAACTCCGCCGACGCGTGCAGGTCGCTCGTCGGGCGGGTGCCATCGGCCGCGTTCGCCGCCGCAGCGGCGATCGCATCGGATGTCGCCGCTGCCCCGGCGAGAGCCGCCTCGACGCTGCTGGCACGCACGGGGGAGGGCCCCATGTTGGTCAGGGCGACGCGGGCCTCCGCGATGGTGCCGTTCTG
>JAULZJ010000296.1:6639-10840 GCA_032117435.1 Candidatus Nanopelagicales bacterium
CTCAGGCTCCAGGGCGCTGGTGAAGTAGTCGACGAAGAAGTCCTTCGCCGCGATCTCACGGGTGCCCTTGGGGCCCTTCGCGACCATGGTGGCGTCCAAGGCAAGGGCCACGGTCGGCAGGTCGCCAGCCGGATCCGCGTGCGCAAGGGAGCCGCCGAACGTCCCGCGATGACGGATGGCCGGATCGGCGACCGTGGCCGCCGCCTGCGCGAGGAGCGGTGCATGCTGCTTGACCAGGGCGTCGTTCATCACCTCATAGTGCGTCGCGTTGGCACCCACGACGAGGTGGTCCCCACCGTCGCTGATGCCCTTCATCTCGGCAATGGAGCCGATATCGACAAGGGTCGCCGGTGCGGCCATCCGCAGGCGAAGCACGGGCATCAGCGACTGCCCACCCGAGATCACCTTGCCGTCCTCCCCCGCAGCGGCGAGAGCGGCGATGGCCTCGTCCACGGTCCCTGGACGGACGTAGTCGAATGCAATGGGAATCACTTCGCACCTCCGTTGCCGGCCTGGATGGCCCGCCAGACGTTCTCCGGTGTGGCGGGCATCTTGACGTCGTTGACACCCATGGGGCGCAAGGCGTCGACAATCGCGTTGATGATGGCGGGCGGTGATGCGATGGCCCCTGCCTCGCCGACGCCCTTGGTCCCAAGGGGGTTGGTCGTGGACGGGGTCACGGTGCGGTCTGTTGTGAAGCTGGGCAGGTCCGCGGCGCTGGGGATGAGGTAATCCGCGAAACTCGCCGTGAGCAGGTTGCCATCGGCGTCATACTCCACGCCCTCGTAGAGCGCCTGTCCGATGCCGCAGGCGAGCCCGCCGTGCACCTGGCCTTCGACGATGAGCGGGTTGACCTGGATACCGACGTCATCGACCGCGACGTAACTGCGGATCGTGGACTTGCCGGTCTCCGTGTCGACCTCGATCGCGCACAGGTGGGTGCCGTGCGGGTAGGAGAAGTCGTCCGGGTCGACGGTGGCCTCGGCCTGCAGGGTCGGCTCCACACCATCGGGCAGGTTGTGAGCCGAGAACGCCTCGAAGGCCACGGCCGCGAGCGGCTGCGACTTGGCCGGGTCGCCCTTGACGCGGAACTCACCCTGGATGAATTCCAGGTCATCGACCGAGCACTCGAGCTGATGTGCGGCGATGACCTTGGCCTTCTCCACGAGTCGCTCGGCGGCCTTCTTGATGGCCTGCCCGCCTACGGCGAGCGAGCGGGAACCGTAGGTGTCCATGCCGTATGGCGCACGACCGGTGTCGCTGTGCACGACCTCGATGTCGTCGACCGGCACACCGAGGATGCTGGACGCGATCTGGCTCCACGCCGTCTCGTGGCCCTGGCCATGCGGCGAAGTGCCGGTGATGAGCTCGATCTTGCCGGTCGGAAGCGCCCGGATGGTGCAGTGTTCCCAGCCGCCTGCGACGTACTTCAGTGCGCCCAGGGTGCGGGAGGGGGCCAGGCCACACATCTCGGTGAAGGTCGAGATGCCGATGCCCAGTTGCACCGGATCGCCGGAGGCGCGGCGCTGCTCCTGCTCCACGCGCAGGGCGTCGTAGCCGAAGAGATCCAGCGCCTTGGCCGTGGCAGCCTCGTAGTTGCCGGTGTCATAGGTGAGGCCAGCCACGGTGGCGTACGGGAACTCGTCGTGCTTGATCCAGTTGAGCTCGCGTAGCTTCATGGGATCCATGTCGAGCTCGTCGGCGAGCTCATCGATGATGCGCTCGATGGCGAACGTCGCCTCAGGACGACCGGCACCGCGGATGGCATCCGTCGGCGTCGTGTTGGTGAAGACTCCCACGCAGTTGAACTCGTACGCCGGCATCTTGTAGATCGCCGGGTACATGAACATGCCGAGGAGTGGGATGCCGGGGGTGATGATCTGCAGGTAGGCGCCCATGTTGGCGATGAGATCGACCTTGAGGCCGATGATCTTGCCGTCCTTGGTGGACGCGATCTGGATGTCCTGGATCTGGTCACGGCCATGATGCGTGGCGACCATGTCCTCGCTGCGCGTTTCGGTCCACTTCACGGGACGCCCGAGATGCCGGGCGATCTGCACGGCCAGGATCTCCTCGCGGTAGAGCTGCAGCTTGCCGCCGAATCCGCCGCCGACGTCGGGAGCGACGACGCGCAGGGAGTTCTCCGGCAGGCCCGTGACCAGGGCGAGCAACACGCGCAGGATGTGCGGGATCTGAGTGGCAGACCAGATGGTCATCTCATTGCTCATGCCCATCGGCGAGGCCACTACAGCGCGCGGCTCCATGAAGCCGGCGATGACGCGCTGATTGATGAAGCGGCGCTTGACGACGACTACATCGTCGCCAGCCGCCTTGACCGCTGCGTCGAAGGCGCCGTCGCCCTGCGGCTTCAGCGGGAACTCGTAGCAGACATTGGTGCCCTGGCTGCCATCCGCTGCGGCATGGACGGCCGTCGAGCCCTGCTGGATCGCGGCTTCCATATCGATGACCGCAGGCAGCGGCTCGTAGTCGACCTCGATGGCATCCAGGGCATCGGCGGCGGCGTACTTGTCGGTGGCGAGAACGACGGCAACACAGTCACCGACATGGAGCACCTTGTCCACGGCAAGCGCCGGGAAGGCGGGCATCTGGATGTCGTCGGTCACCGGCCACACGCAAGGGATGGCGCCGTTGAGGTCGCCGAGCTCCTTGGCTCCGAAGGCCGCCACGACGTGAGGTCGCTTCAGGGCGGGGGAGACGTCGAGGTTGGTGATCTTGGCGTGCGCCATGGGACTGCGCAGGATCGCCATGTGGAGGGTGCCGGGCAGCTGGATGTTGTCCGTCCAGTTGGTCTGCCCGTGGAGCAGGCGCGCGTCCTCCTTGCGGCGCAGGGGCCGGCCCATGGGGTTGGCATTGGTGTCGGTCAGCGTCTCGGTCATTTCGCACCTCCCATCAGATCAGCGGCGTACTCCACCGACTTGACGATGTTGTGGTAACCGGTGCAGCGGCACAGGTTCCCTTCCAGTCCCTCGCGAATCTCGTGCTCGCTCGGGTTGGGATTCTCTTGCAGCAGATCGACAGTTGCCATCACCATGCCCGGTGTGCAGTAGCCGCACTGCAGGCCGTGGCATTCCTTGAAGGCCGTCTGTACTGGGTGCCATTGGTGCTCGCCCTCGGCGAGACCCTGGACAGTGAGCACCTCATGTCCATCGGCCTGGACGGCCAGGACACTGCAGGACTTGACACTCTTGCCGTCCATCAGGACGGTGCATGCGCCGCAGTTGGAGGTGTCGCAGCCGACGACCGTGCCGACGCGGCCGATGTCCTCGCGTAGGAAGTGGACGAGGAGCTGCCGAGGCTCGACCTCGACGTCGTAGACCGTGCCATCCACGGTCACGCTGATGGGGATGTGAGTCATGGTTCTCCCGTGTGAGCTCATAGGGCGATCCGAGGGCGCACCACCCACCCCTTCGGATGGGTAGAGCCGACGCTAGGCGTTCGTGGAGTCCCGTGCGGCTTTTTCCCATGATTGCCCCTCAGGTCCTTCCCTGATCCCCCCCGGGGCACTACGGTCGGGCCGAGGCCGCCGAGAGCCGGCGCCCAAATCTCGGAGGCTCCATGTCGACCACACCTCCCCCTCCCCCTCCCGCCCCCATGCCGACCGGAGGCGGCGGTGGCCAGCAGGACAATGGCAGCGGCACCATCGCTCTGGTAACCGGTATCCTCAGCTTCTTCGTATGCCCCATCATCCTGTCGATCGTGGCCATCGTCTTCGGCAGGAAGGGCATGGCGGCGGCAGCTGCCGGCACCGCTGACAACGGCGGCCAAGCCAAGGCCGGCTACATCATGGGCATCATCAGCCTGATCCTGGGCATCATTTTCATCATCTTCTACGTCGTCGTGATCGCGGGTCTTATCGCCGCCAACACCACCGTGAGCTGAAGGCTCTCGTCGAGAGGGGGCCGACGGATAACCGCCGGCCCCCTCTCGCATGCCCGGGCCTACTGTGGTGGTGTGGATGATGCCGCCGTGGAGACTGATGCGCCGGTTGTCGGGGGCCCTGCTAGGCCGAGCACCCTGGGTATCTGGGCATTCATCCTCGCGATGCTGGGCCTTATCGGCCTCCTGCCGATCGTGGGGAGTGTCCTCGGCTTCGTCCTCGGTCGAGTCGCCGTGCGCAAGGCGGCCTCGGGGCCTGTCCGAGGGGGGCGAGGCCTGGCCATCGCGGCGGTGATCATCTCTG
>JAULZJ010000297.1:0-4516 GCA_032117435.1 Candidatus Nanopelagicales bacterium
GTGCCGGCGCCGACATAGCCGATACTGCGCGCCAGTGACACCGCAGCGGCGTACATCGGCTCGGCGAGATGCGGAGCCAGCCCGGGAGAGGGGGACTCCTCGACGATCTTCTGGTGGCGTCGCTGGATCGAGCACTCGCGCTCGCCGAGGTGCACGACATTGCCGTGCGTGTCGCCGAAGACCTGCACCTCGACGTGGCGGGACTCGGTGAGATAGCGCTCGAGGAAGACGGTCGCGTCGCCGAAGGAGGCCTGTGCCTCGCGGCGCGCAGACTCCAGGGCACCGGCGAGGTCCTCGGGGCGCTCGACGATCCGCATGCCCTTGCCGCCGCCGCCGGCGGATGCCTTCACGAGCAGCGGGTAGCCGCCCTCGGCCGCCACTTCGGCCGCATCGACGTCGTCGCCGAGCGCCGCGCCCGGCACGAGCGGCACCCCTGCGGATGCAGCGAGGCGCTTGGCCTCGACCTTGAGCGCCATGGCGCGGATCGACTCCGGTGTGGGCCCGATCCACGTCACGCCCGCGGCCGTCATCTGCTCGGCGAAGCCGGCGTTCTCCGAGAGGAAGCCGTAGCCGGGATGGACGGCATCGGCGCCGGACCGGCGTACGGCATCGAGGATCTGCTCGACATCGAGGTAGGTCTCCGCACTCGTCGCACCGCGCAGCGGGATTGCGATGTCGGCCTCGCGCACGAAGGGCGCATCGGCATCGGGCTCGGAGAAGACGGCGACGGTCTCGATGCCCATGGCGCGGGCAGTGCGGAAGACGCGGCGGGCGATCTCACCGCGATTGGCCACCAGGATCCGCTTCATCGCGATCACATCCGGAAGACGCCGAAGGCATCGGCGCCGGTGACGGGGGCGGAGTGCGTCGAGGAGAGCGCGAGCGTGAGGGCGGTGCGGGTGTCGCGGGGGTCGATGATGCCGTCGTCCCACAGGCGTCCGGTAGCGAAGAGCGCCGTCGACTGGCTCTCGACCTGCTGCTCGAAGGCATCGCGCATAGGCGCGAAGGCGGCCTCGTCGAAGTCGATGCCCATGCTCTCGGACTTCTGGCGGGCGACGATCGTCAGCACTCCCGCGAGCTGCTTGGGGCCCATGACCGCGATGCGGTGATTGGGCCAGGAGAAGACGAAACGCGGATCGTACGCACGACCCGACATGCCGTAGTTGCCCGCGCCATACGACGCGCCCATCATCAGCGTGAGGTGCGGCACCGTGGAATTGGACACGGCATTGATGAGCTTGGCACCGTCCTTGATGATGCCACCCTGCTCGTAGCGCGTGCCGACCATGAAGCCCGTGATGTTCTGCGCGAAGAGGATGGGCACGCCCATCCGATTGCACAGCTGGATGAACTGCGCGCCCTTGTGGCTCTCCTCGCTGAAGAGGATGCCGTTGTTGGCGAGCACACCCACGGCGTAGCCGCCGATGTGTCCCCAGCCGGTGACGAGCGTCGTGCCGTAGAGGGGCTTGAACTCCTCGAATTCGCTGCCGTCGAGGATGCGAGCGAGCACCTCGCGCGCCTCGAAGGGCTGCCGGACGTCGGCGCTCGGGACGCCGAGCAGCTCATCGGGGTCGTACGCCGGATCGACGGGAGCGCGATCCGGTCCCGGCCCAGCCTTGGTCCAGCGCAGGTGCTCCACGATCTGACGGCCGATGCGCAGGGCATCGGGCTCGTCGAGGGCGAGGTAGTCCGCGAGGCCCGACGTACGCGCGTGCATCTCCGCGCCGCCGAGCTCCTCCTCCTCGGCATCCTCGTCGATGGCCATCTTCACCAGCGGCGGTCCGCCGAGATAGACGCGCGCGGCATCCTTCTGTAGGACGACATAGTCGCTCATGCCCGGCACGTAAGCGCCGCCCGCAGTGCTCGATCCGAAGACGAGCGTGACGGTGGGGATGCCCGCAGCGGAGAGTTGCGTGAGGTTCTTGAAGCTCGCTCCGCCGGGGACGAAGATCTCGGCCTGCTTGGGCAGGTCGGCACCTCCCGACTCGGTCAAGCTGACAAGTGGCAGTCGGTTGAGTTTGGCGATCTCCATCGCGCGCAGTCCCTTGGCCACAGATGTCGGACCCTGCGAGCCGCCCTTCACGGTCGGGTCGTTGGCGACGACCATGACCTCGGTGCCGTGCACGCGACCGATGCCGGTGACGACGCCGCCGCCGAGCGGATCGTCAGTGCCCCAGCCCGCGAGCGGGCTCAGCTCGAGGAATGGCGAGCCGCGGTCGAGGAGGAGGTTGATGCGCTCGCGCGGGAGCAGCTTGCCCCGACCTCGATGACGCGCGACGGTGCGTGCGTTCTTCTCCGGATCATTGCTGCCGCCGCCCGCGGTGACCTTCGCCAGCAGCGCGTCGATCTCCGAGAGGGCCTCGAGCATGGCCGCGCGATTGGCCGCCGTGACGGCGGGATCGAGGCGAGAGCGCAGGACGGGCGCCATAGACTTGACGCTAGCGTCAAGTTGACACTCCCGTCAACTCATTGGCAGGAACCGGATGAAGAAGGGGAGGATGGGGGCATGACACATGACCCGCTCAGCCAGTGGACCGCCGTCGCCCGCCAGGCACTGGCCACCGATCTCGGGGTGGAGATCCCCGAGGTAGACGCGCAACTCCTCCTCGATGTGGCCCGAGATGCCGCCCACGCGGTCGACAGGCCAGCAGCGCCCATCACGACCTTCCTCCTCGGGTACGCCGTCGCCAAGGCCGGTGACGAGAAGCTCAACGAGGCGGCTCACGCACTCATGCGACTGAGCGGGGAGTGGGACCTCGGGCTGCATCGAGGGTGACTCACGGAGCGTCTGCACCAAGCAGCGACACTGCAATGGCACCCTGATCGAGTGAGCACCGCACTCCCCTGGGATCAAGCACGCCGCGTGGCAGCAGCAGCCGCGCAGCCGCTCGCACCCGTCGCCGTAAGGCTCGAGGCAGCTCTCGGATGCGCCCTCGCCAACCCGATCGCAGCCCTCACCGACCTTCCGCCCTTCGATTCCGCGGCCATGGACGGGTACGCAGTGTCCGGGCCAGGGCCCTGGCACCTCTCGGACGCCGACATCAGGGCGGGCAGCGAAGCGCTGCGGCGCATCGACCCCGGCTCGGCCGTCGCCATCGCCACGGGTGCCGCTCTGCCCGAGGGCTGCGATGCCGTCCTACGCACTGAGTTGGCCGGGGTCGAGACGGCCTTGCACGGACAGCGGCTCTTCGCACTCGATGCGCTTACGGGGCTCCCCGACGACTCCGGCGGGTCGATACCGCCCGGCACGGACGTGCGGCCGCGCGGGGAGGAGTGCGCAGCCGGCGAGCCGCTCGTGCCTGCGGGATCAGTCGTCACGCCCGCGATGCTCGGACTTGCTGCCGCTGCGGGTTACGACTCCCTCGACGTCATCCCACCGCCGACGGTGGCGGTGCTCGTCCTCGGCGATGAACTCCTCGAGCGGGGCCTGCCCCGGCCCGGTCGCGTACGCGACGCCCTGAGTCCACTCGTGCCGCCGTGGCTCGCCGACCTCGGTGCCCGCGCCAATCCCCCTATTCGCGTGCCCGACACGCGACAGGCGCTGCTGGACGAGATCGAGGACTCCACCGCCGATGTCATCGTCACGACCGGATCCACTGCAGCAGGCCCTGTCGACTTCATCCATGACGTACTCGATCAACTCGGTGCGCGCTGGATCATCGACGGCGTCCAGGTGCGACCGGGCCATCCGATGCTGCTCGCCGTGCTTGCCGACGGGCGTCCGCTGGTCGGACTTCCGGGCAATCCGCTCGCGGCGGTGAGCGCCATCGCGACGCTGGCCGCACCCCTGATCGCGACGATGCGCGGCGTGCCCGTCGAGTCTGGTGAAGTCGCACTCGGAGTCGACGTCACCAGTCATCCCCACGACACGCGGATCATCCCGGTCCTCCTGGAGGGTGGTCAGGCGCGACCGCTTCGCTTCGACGGCCCCGCGATGCTCCGCAGCCTTGCCTTGGCCGATGCACTCGTGGCGATACCTCCCTCGGGCGGGCTCGCCGGGAGTGCCGTCCCCCTGCTCCCCGTCCCGACTCTCCGCTAGCGTCAGTCGACGTGGCCGACAAGAGGCGCCTTCGCTCACCCGCAGGCGATGACGATCCTGAGGCGTTGACCGCCCGGATCAAGCTGCCGAGCAGGCCATGGAGCCCCTCCCGCAACATCCTCGTGCGCATCCTCATCGCGGTGGGTGCGCTCCTCCTCGCCGCGGCCATCGTCTACTTCGAGGGCGACTGCTACGCCGATCGCGGCGACATCGGGGGCATCACCTGGATCGACGCTCTCTACTACGCGACCGTCAGCCTGTCGACGACCGGTTATGGCGACATCGTCCCCGTGTGCGAGTCGGCACGTGTCGTCAACGTCCTCGTGATCACTCCGCTGCGATTCATCTTCCTCATCGTGCTCGTCGGCACCACCATCGAGGTCCTCACCCAGAAGACACGCAACGAGATCCGCACAACCCGCTGGAGGCAGCGCGTGGAAGACCACACCGTCATCGTCGGCTTCGGAGTCAAGGGCC
>JAULZJ010000298.1:0-17002 GCA_032117435.1 Candidatus Nanopelagicales bacterium
GTCGGCGGCATCTTCAGACCGTGCCGCAACGAAGATGCCATGAGTCGCACCGACCCCGGTCCGCGTAGTCGGGGCATCGTCGGACGTCGACCGCCTGTCGCGGTCTCGTAGTCCCAGAGGTAGCCCGAGAGAGGACCCTCGGTGATGGGCTCACCGCGTTGATGGTTGCGCAGCGACTCGACGCTGACGCCGGCCCCGATCAGTGCGCCGAGCACGGACCCGGCGGACGTGCCCACGATGAGATCGAAGTCCCGGGGGTCGATGCCGCGGACCTCCTGGATCGCCTGGAGGGCGCCCACGGCCCACGCGCCGCCGAGCACTCCTCCGCCTCCGAGGACCAGGCCCCGGCGCGGAGGATGGGATCGCGCATCAGCCATGGGCACCGACCGTCGTCACTCCGCGACCGTCAATCGACGTGGACCGCGCGCAGCCTCGAGGAGTTCGGCGAGGGATTCGCGCAGCGACTGCGCGAGCACGTCAAGATCCGCCATGGCATCCCGATCGGCATTCAACCCGAGGAACATGCCTCCATCGTATGACGTCATGCCAATGCTCAGGGCATGTCGGGATGCGAGCGGGATGATCGGATACGCCGCGAGCATGCGGGCACCGCCGGCATACAGGGCCGTCTGCGGTCCCGGGACATTCGTGATCGTCAGGGTGTACGCGCGCTCCGAGAGCGAGGCTCCGACCCGGGCCCCCAGCGTGTGCAGCGTGGGTGGCGCGAATCCCACGAGACCGACCATGGCCATCGCCCCAACCGGGCGTGTCTCCTCGCCATAGCGCGCCGTGTCGTATGCGATGCGCTGCAGTCGGATGATCGGATCCGGTTCGCCCACGGGAAGATCGAGGAGCAGGGCATCGACGAGGCTTGCGGCCCCCACGTCACCCGCGACGCTTATGGGCACAAGAGTACGGACGATCGTCTCGTGCGTCACCGACATGCCGCGCGAGAGCAGCCACGAGCGCAGGGCGCCGGTCACCACTGCCAGTGCCACGTCGTTGATGGTGCCGCCCTGCGCTCGACGCACGGCTCGAAGGTCATCGAGCCTCAGATCCACTGTGGTGAAGCGCCGCTGCTGACCCACCTCGACCGCGAGGGGGTTGGGATCCTGTGGCCGTACGGCAGCCATGACAGTGGCGACGACATCGCTTATCGCCTTGCGCGCGGCTCCCACGCCACCGCTGACGACATCCGCCAGCGCCGCGGGCTGACCGACCACGTCGCCGAGTGCACCTGCGACAAGTTCGACGGAACTCGGTCCACGCGCAGGACGCCATGTCGTTACGGGCGCCCCGCGCACCTGATCCGAATCCTCGAGGATGACCTCGCCGATGTCGACAGCCGTGATCCCATCGACCATTGCCTGGTGCGTCTTGCTGAGCAGCGCGAAACGATTGCCTTCGACTCCCTCGACGAGATACACCTCCCAGAGCGGGTGGCGCCTGTCCAGCGGCCGGCTCATGATGCGCGCGACGAGGTCGTTGAGCTGCCTCAGTGTCCCGGGCGCGGGGAGCGCTGAGCGACGCACATGGAAGGTGACATCGAATCGCTCGTCATCGACCCATACAGGAGAGGCGAGTCGTCCCGGGACCTCCCTCAATCGCTGCCGATAGCGGGGGACGTAGGCGATCCGATCGCGGATCAGCTTGACGAGGCGCTCGTGGTCCAGGACACCTGGCTGCTCCTGGAAGAGCGTGAGGCTGCCGACATGCATCGGCGTATTCGGGCCTTCGAGATAGAGGAAGGACGCATCCAGCGCAGACAGCCGATCAGCCACACACCCATCGTCCCACGCCGGTGGAGCGGAACCCGGTACTAGGCGAGATCGATATCGAAGAGCGCCTGCAGCTCGACGAGTGTCGTGTCGTAGGACACATGCCTGATACCCGTGATCCCCAGGTCAGCGGCCGCGGTGATGTTGTGGGGAAGGTCGTCGACGAAGACGCAATCGCTCGGCTGGCGGCCCATCTGCTCCAGGGTGAGATGGAAGATCTCCGGCTCGGGCTTGCGCATGCCCACCTCTCCCGAGATGACCACGACATCGAACATGCCCTCCCACAGATCTCGCGGATAGAAGTCCCCCCAGGAGTTGGACAGCAGCGCCGTCCGGATTCCCGCGTCGCGCGCACGCCGGACCAGGGCATTCATATCGTGCGCGTGCTCAAATTCGTCGAACATCCGAGTGAGCAGGCCATCCGACGGGATCGTCCTGCCCGTACGCCGACCTAACTCGCTGGCGAGCATCTCCTCGAAGTGGGGCACCTCGATCTCGCCGCGCTCGAGCGCATGGATGGGATTGACCATCGCCTCGAGATCAGCCCCGGGACCGAGCCAGGTGCGCATGATGTCGGCGTAGGCGGAGAGGTCCACGGAGTGTCGGTCAGCCCAGCGGCGGACGGAGGAGTTGATGTCCGTGGTGAGCACCCCACCCCAGTCGACGATGAGTCCGGAGTGGGAGGTGACGTCATGCACGTGCCGATCCTAGGCGGACACGGCAAGCTCACCGCGCCCTGCCGGTGCCAACCCGCGTGCGAATTCCCGGAGAACTCCGCGTGCCGATGACCTTGGCGCGGTCTCGGCCAGGGTCCGGCCCTCGCGGAGGCAGGCGTCGAACGCTGCGCCGTCGTCCGGGATGCACGTCACCGCCATGATCCCCGCGTGCAGTCTCAAGGCCTCGCGGATCTGACCCTCGGGGTCGCGGCCGAGCACCCGGCGTCGGACGCGCGTGATGACGACGTGGACGGGTGCGTCGGGGGCGACACGACGCAGGTCCCCCAGGCCCGTGACGAGTCGCTCGATGCCGACCGGATCACCGGATCCCACGGCGACGATCGCATCCGCAGCGGTCACAGCTGTCAGGGTGGCCGCGTGCCGCCGGGGAGTCCGCGTGTCATGCAGCAGCTCCTCGTCGCACTCGAGCCCGAATCCTGTGTCGACCACCGTGACACCCGGAGTCATGCGGCACGCCTCCCACAGTCGACCGAGAGCCGCTGGTCGCAATTCGGCCCAACGCCCGGCATGGGCGATCCCCGTGAGCACGCGCAGGTGCGAGTCCACGGCGCGCGCTGCGGACGCAAGCCCGGACGCATCCAGCGTGCCCGCATCCGCCTGCCGACAGGCGAGGACGATGCCACTGACGTCATCGAGCAGTCCCAGATGCGTTGCGACGGCACCACCATGCGTGTCCGCATCGACGAGCAGAGCGGGTACGCCGAGCCTCGCCATCTCATCAGCAAGGCCGACCGCGACCGAGGTGCGGCCGGGTGCCCCGGTCGGTCCCCATACAGCGATGAGGGTTCCCTCAGCCGAGAGGGTGACCGGCGCTGCACCGACGCCGCCTCCGGAGTACTCCCACGTGGAGGGGCCGGGATCGTCGACGGCGCGCGCCAGCGCAGTCACGACGAGATCGAGGTCATCGCTTGGGACGGTGACAATGGGGACATCCAGCGCGCGCAGGCTGCGCGCACTCGACTCATCACCGTCGAGCACCAGGCCGATCGTTTTGACCTGGGCCGCAGCGAGCCGCGCCAGGGTGTCACGTCCGAGGCGGGGGAGGCCGGCACTGATCACGGCTATGCGGGCGCCCCCAGCCGAGGCCGCGCCGATGAGATCGACGGCGTCGACGCATCTGCGGGCGACCATCACGGGAGCACCGGGTCGGGTGAGGCGTGCCACGAGTTCGGGCTCCTGCGACAGATCGGGGACCGCGAGGAGCAGGGGTACGGCACTCATCGCATCACCGTCGGGACGCGGACCAGGTCGATGGCGCCACTGCGGCCCGCCGTGATCACGGCGGCGGCGTCGCCCGGTGAGATCTCGAGGACGACGCCGTACTCACCACCGAGGCCCACGCCATCCGCTGCGACTTCCGACACGAGGACGCCTTCGAGCACGAGCTGCGGGACCGGCAATGCGCCAAGGTCGTCACCCTCGGTGGCCCACACATCCACGCGCTCGCCCGGCGCAAGGTCCACGGGCGCATGCAGCGGCTCGACCGGCACGGTGACCCAACGCGCGTCGCGGGCGATGACATCGACGGGTGCGGGCATGATCTCACCGGCAAGGAGTGCCCTATCCAGCGGAACGGTGGGCAGTCCGGCTCCGTCCGCATACGCGCCCGCGAGCGAGGCGGGGATGGGGACGGACACGACATCGGCCGACGACAAGACGGCGCCGGGCGCGAGATCACGCGTCGCCTGCCAAACCATCACGGTGTCATCGCCCCCGGAGAGAAGCCGGGCGCCGATGAGCATGGATACGACGATGAGCCCGATGCCCGCGAGCACGCGGGCGTCACGCCACCACGCGCGACTTGCGCGCTTGGCAGGCGGGGATGCGGGGACGGCACCCGTGGCACCGTCGGATTGCGAGCTCCGTGTGAGGACGGAGAGGACACTGGTCATGTTGACTCCTTGCGACTGACTCCTGCGGGATGGCGCCGAGAGGCGGCGTACTCGCTCCACTATCGACCCCGCAGGCATTCGTCTCGCGCCGACATGGGCAACGATCACCTCGCGTGCGCGATCCTCGTCCACAGGTGCTCCCCGTGCCTGGCAACGTCCTGCCACGGATGCGACCATCGGCCCATGCCGCGCTTCCTCACCCTTGCTGACGTCGCCGAGATCCTCAACGTGTCCGCCGCTCAGGCCTATGCCCTCGTGCGCTCGGGCGAGGTGCCCGCCATCCAGGTGGGCGGTCGGGGACAGTGGCGCGTCGAGGAGCAGCGACTCGAGGACTACATCGCGGAGAAGTACGCCGAGACCGAGGCTCGCCTGCGTCTCACCGACGCCGGATGGCGCTGACCGCACCCAGCGGGATCAGCACCTGCCGGCGCACGGCATCGGGGTGCCTGGGCTCGCCCGGGTCGTGCTCGGCCAACTCAAGGTGATCCGCTCCCACTGCGTCAATCGTCCCATCCAGCGGATCCCCGCTGATGCGGATCACGCGCACGACACTGCGCTGCCGGGACCAGGAACGCGCGACGCTCGCCAAGCCGAGCCGGTCGCCGATCGCCTGCGCCGCCCGCGCGGCCTGCCTCGGGTTGACGATCGCCACGATCCCCCACACGGGGATCGCCCAGTCACCGTCATCCCCAGCCAGCACGACCACATCGCGACCCACCGCGGCCACCAGTCCCGACACCATCGCGCCACCGGTGAGCTCGAGGCTCACGTGTCGCTGCCCGCGCACTCGATCCAGTAGGCGCAGCTCCGCACGGGAGGCACGCTCGACCTCGGCGATGTCGGCATCGAGGGCCGCCGCGTCCGCGGCCTCAGCCTCGGCGACGATCCCAGCAAGCAACTCGTCGAAGCGTGCAGCGCCGCTGATCGGTTCATCCACAGAGGGAGCGTACGCGTTGACTCCTGCCGCGCGGGCGACGTGCAATTCATATCCGACAGCAAATGAGAGCAAACCGCGTCATCCACGAACGAAACCGTCCACGTGCACATCTTTGGAGGCAGCCATGTCCGTCACGTCCGCAGAGCAGGTGCTCCCACTCGAATGGCAGGTGCCCGGCGGACTGCCGGCCACACCACCCCCCGCCCGCCACCTACGACTCGTCGCTCCCCTACCCGAGCCCCTCAAGATCGAAGGCGAGACCCTGCCAGCACCGGCTCCCTGGGTAGCCCGCTTGGCACCGGCGATCCTGGAGGTGGCGGCAGGCGAGCGGCCTGCGGGCCAGCTCACCCGCTGGGTCACGCGCGATATCCGCGAAACCCTTGCCCGACGCGGGGCCGCCGCCCTGCGCCATCCCGCGGGCAAGGACCGTGCACCGCAGTGCCGCCGCGTGCGGTCTGTCCGCGTCACCAGTCCCGCACCCGGCGTCGTCGAGGCGAGCGCCGTGGTCATCGGGGCCGTGCGCGCTCGTGCCGTGGCCGTGCGCCTGGAGGTGGTGCGCGGCCGCTGGCTGGCGACGGCTGTCGAGATCGGCTGACGAGCCTCGACGCTCGCCCTTGACCAGCTGTCCGGATGTCCGTACATTTGGCCTGTGTCCTTTCCCCGACCCCTCTCTACTGCCACGGGGCCTCGGCGCCCGGACCGCAGCAATCCCCTCCCCCTGTGGGCCCAGGTGTGCGCCGACCTGCGCCGCCGGATCGAGTCGGCAGAGTTCGCCCACGGGTTCCCCGGCGAGCTCACCCTGACGGAGGAGTACGAGGTCAGCCGCCACACCATGCGCGAGGCGCTGCGCGTCCTGCGCGGCGAGGGGGTGCTGCGCAGTCAGCGCGGCAAGCCCACGGTGATCGAGCCCACGGTCTATCGCCAGAGCCTCGGCACCTTCTCCTCCCTCTTCGACTCCGTGGCCGCCCAGGGAGCGACCCCGCGCAGTGACGTGCTGCGCCTCGCGACCACGATCAATGCCTCCGTCGCTGCGGATCTCGGACTGCTCGCCGACACCGAGTTCGTCGTCATCGAACGCCTGCGATACGCCGACGAGCAGCCGATTGCCCACGACGTCTCGTGGTTGCCCCGGGATCTCGCAGGGGGCCTTCTCGAGCGCGATCTCAGCCATGCCGCGCTCTACACCGAGCTCCAATCGTTGGGCATCGCCATCGACGGTGGGGCGGAGCGCGTGACCGCAGAGCGTGCACCACGTCACATCGCCGGACTGCTGCAGCTCACCGCCGACGATCCGGTCCTGCTCCTCGAACGCCGAGCCACCGCACATGGCCACCCCGTCGAGTGGAGAGAGACCCACGTCCGAGCCGACCGATTCAGCCTCGAAGCCGAATGGACCGCCACGGGTTCTTCCCTCACCGCCGCAGTCGAAGGGACCACCCGCCCATGATCGTCGTCGCCGCCATCCTCGCTGTCTTCATCGGCATGGCCGTTGGCCTGCTCGGCGGAGGCGGCTCGATCCTCACGACGCCCTTGCTCATCTACGTGGTGGGCTTCGACGCCAAGCAGGCCATCGCCGCAAGCCTCTTCGTCGTCGGAGTCACCTCCATCTTCGGGCTCATCAGCCACGCCCGTGCGGGACGCGTCGTCTGGCGCATCGGCCTGATCTTCGGAGCGGCCGGCATGGTCGGCGCTTTCATCGGCGGCCAGATCGGCGCGCGCCTGCCAAGTGCACTCCTGCTCGCGGCATTCGCCGTGATGATGGGCGTCACCGCCGTCGCCATGATCCGCGGACGCAAGCAGGTGGCCGGGAAGGCCCACAAGGGGCTTCCCCTCTTCCGCATCCTCCTCGACGGCCTCGTCGTCGGGTTCGTCACCGGCCTCGTCGGGGCCGGTGGCGGATTCCTGGTCGTCCCCGCGCTCGCGCTCCTCGCCGGCCTCGCCATGCCCAAAGCGGTGGCGACCTCACTGCTCGTGGTCGCGATGAAGTCCTTCGCGGGGCTCGCGGGCTACATCTTCGTCTTCGGCCAGGGATCCTTCATCAGCGTCAATCCCGAGACGACGATCAATTGGATTGTCACCTTCATCATTACCGGAGCGGCCATCGTGGGAGCCCTCGTCGGCAGTGCCATCGTGGGGCGGATCCACCCGGACAAGCTGCGCAAGGCCTTCGGCTACTTCGTCCTCGTCATGGCCGTCTTCATCCTGAGTCAGCAGATCGGTGTTGCCGTGCTCGACTACGCCCGCACAGGCTGGCTGCAGGCAGCCGAGGTGATCGTCGGCGCGATCGCGATCGTGGGCATCTTCACCTGGATCATCCGGCGACCGGCCCAGGTGGCGGTCGCCGACTTCGACCAGCCCGTCGGCGACGGCGCCCAGTCCGACAAGTCATGATGACGCTCTGCCATTCGCCAACGTTCGAGTGAACGACACCGCCTAGCATGGGCGCGTGTCCGGCACCAAGACCCAGAACAAGGTCGAGTACTTCGAACTCTTCTTCGACCTCGTCTACGTCTTCACGCTGCTGCAGATCACGCGGACGATCGCCGCCGATGGCACGCTGACGGGAATCGTCCACGGGAGTGTCGTCCTTCTCATCGTGTGGTGGGTGTGGGTCGTCTTCACGACGATGGCCAACATGGGGCTGCCAGCGTCCGACAAGCGGGATTGGCGTCCGCTGATTTTCGCGGTCGCGATGGGCTTCCTGCTGTTGATGGCGCTGTCGATTCCCGAGGCCTTCTGGGGTGACAGCAAGCTCTTCGCCTACTCGTATCTCGCGATCGCACTGCTCGGCATGGGCGGCCAGCTCTGGGTCACGCGACACGATCGGGTCGCCTCCCGAGCCCTAGGTCGCATGTGGACCGTCGCCCTCGTACTACCGGTGCTGCTCGTCATCTCCAGTTACGTGGGCGACACCACGGTTTCGGTCGTGCTGATCACGGTGGGGCTCATCACGGCCGTCGTCGCGCCCTTCGCAGCCGGCACGGGCCAGGTGCCGCTGTCCACATCGCACCTGGCGGAGCGCTACGCGCTCTTCATGCTGATCACGCTGGGTGAGTCGATCATCTCCATCGGCGAAGGAGCCACGAAGGCCTCCATGTCCTGGCTGCTCGTCGCAAGCGTCCTCGTCGCCCTGGCGCTTGTCGTCATCCTCTGGCGTCACTACGTCGTGGCCGTGCTCTACCCGGGCGAGCTGGCGCTGCACCGCCTCCGGGGAGAGCGCCAGGCGACGTATGCCCGCTACGGCTACACCTTCGCCCATCTCCTCATGGTCTGGGGCATCGTCATCGCGGCGGTCGCCATCAAGTCGGCGATGGTCGATCTCACCACGCCCCTCGAGGACCTGCTCGAGGCCGGGCTCGCAATCGGCGTACTCGCATTCCTCGGGGCAACAGCCGTCTTCTCCCGACTCACCGGAGAGCCCCTGCGCGCGAGGACTCTTCTACCGCTGATCCTTCTCGTCATCCTCGCCGTGGCAGCGCCTCATCTGCCCACGGCGGTCCTCATCGTCGCCGTGACGCTCGCGGCGGCCATCGGCATCGATCCGCGCGCCATCGGCATGCGCGCGAGGGTCGACAAGCAGGCGTCTCCGGCTGACCCCTGAGGGCCGCATACACTTGGCCCGCCCCGGCCCCGTAGCTCAGGGGATAGAGCAGAGGTTTCCTAAACCTTGTGTCGGAGGTTCGAATCCTCTCGGGGCCACTCAGCGAAAATCCTGACGATTCCCGGCACCCATCTCAGCGCGCTCAGGCGTACCGTCAAGTCATGTCCAAGGCATTAGCCGCTGTCGCACTGGCGACGGCGCTCGTCGCCAGCCCCGTCCTCGCGACTCCCGCGCAGGCGATGACGCCGCGGCTCATCACCGGCCCCTACGTGTCCGGGTGGTTCGGCTACTGGGAGCCGGACTCGGTCGTGCAGGCTCTCGCCGACAAGGGCACGCCGACGGTGCCCGAGGTCAACATCTTCTGGTGGAGTTTCGCCGATCCGGACCGACCCCTGTGCACCTACAACCCCGACAGCAGCTGCAGCACGGCGAGCTGGACCAACGCACACCTCGATGAGCAGCGCCTGATCCTTCAGGAGGCGGGCATTCCCGTGCTTGGCTCGATCGTCGACGGCTCTGCGGCGACGGCGCTGAGCACCTATCTCTCGTCGGCTGCCACGCGCACGGCATACGCTGACCAGATCGTCGACTGGACCGTCAAGGCCGGACTCGACGGCGTGGACCTGGACTGGGAGAAGTTCGCGTTCACAAGTGCCGACCAGGAAATCTGGGCGCAGACCAAGCCGCGCTGGGTCGCCTTCGTCGAGGAGTTGGGCAGCAAGTTGCGCCAACGGGGCTTGGTGCTCTCGGTCACCGTGCCGGCGGGATCGCGTCCCTTCCTTGCCGACGGCAAGCCCAATCCGGGCACGGGCTACTGGGTATACGCTTGGGATGAGATCATCGGGAGTGTCGATCGCCTGCGACTCATGGCCTACGACTACAGCTACACCTCCCCCGGGCCGATCGGTCCGTATCCCTGGGCCAGTGAGGTGACGCGCTCGGCTCTTGCCCAGGTGGCCTCCACGACACCGTCGAACAGGAAGAAGATCTGGCTCGGCATCCCGCAGTACTCCCGCAACTGGGTGCGGCAGGCCGGTAGTGCCTATGTGACACGCGGCGACTGTCCCACCGGCTGGAAGCCCGTGGCGGGCGCATCGGGTATCCCCGGAATGCTCAGCCAGTCGATCCAGCGAGCACTGGAGATCGCTGCTCGCGAGCAGGTGACGCCGACGTGGAATGCCACCTATGGCGAGTACACCTACCGCTACTGGATCGACACAGACGGCACAGCCGGGGGCGCGGCCGCGCAGTGCACTGCCGAGCGTGAGGTGTGGTTCGCGGACACACGCTCTGCCAAACTCAAGGCGAACGTCGTTCGCGACCAGGGCATCGCCGGCCTTGCCGTGTGGGAGTTCGGCTTTGTCCTCGACGGCTTCTACAGCGAGATGGCTCGCAAGATCGCTCCCCCGCTCGAGTTGCGCGCCTCCTTCGATAATCGCATCCGCAAGGGCGAATCCACCAAGGTCTACGGCAAGGTCCTGCGCGGAGACAAGGCCGTCGAGGACGTACGCGTCTCGGTCACGTGGATATCGACCAGCGGCAACAAGCGCAATCTCGGCACAACCAGCACCGATGCGAAGGGTAAGTACACGGTCAAGGTGACGCCACCGAAGTCCGGAACTCTCCGCATCGCCGCCACGTCACAAGGGCAGAAGGTGATCATCAAGCGGGCCATTACCGTCCACGGCTAGCTCACGAACTTGCCGTGGACACTTCCGGAGCCATCGACCGCAGGTTGTGCTGAGGCAAGCAGTCGCGCCGTCGCCAGCACCCCTACGTGTGAGTACGCCTGCGGATGATTGCCCAGCCCACGGCCAGTATGAGGATCGACCTGCTCGGGAAGCAGCCCGCTCGCGCCCGCGGCGTCGAGAATGGCGTCGAGCATTTGATGTGCATCGTCGATTGCACCCGAACGCACGTAGACGGCGGCTAGCCACGCGGCACAGATATGCATCGCACCCTCGCCCGCGGGGAGCCCATCGTCGTATCGATACCGATAGACCCCCTGGGAACGGCGCAACTCCCGCTCCACGAACGCCACGGTGCCGATGACGCGCTCCACCGGAGCCGGATAGCCCTCGAGGATGCCCTGGAGTACGGCCGCATCGGCCTCGTGCAGATCGGTGGCGGCGACATACGCCTCGCAATCGCCGTTCCAGCAATCATTCTCGATATCGCGTGCGATGGTGTCCTTGAGTTCGGCCCAGCCCTGCGGATGCTCGCCCCGCACGTCGGCCACAGCCATCGCATGGTCGACGGCGAGCCAGCACATCATCCGGGAGTGGGTATGTCGCCGCGGCTGGTCACGGATCTCCCAGATGCCATGATCTGGCTCGCTCCACCGGAGGAACACCGCGTCCACCATCTTGACGACGAGTTGCCACTCCTCATCCGAGACACAGCCGCGTCGATGAGCGAGGTCAGCGATGAGCATAGTGACGGGACCATAGACATCGAGCTGCAGTTGGCCGGCGGCAGCGTTGCCGATGCGTACCGGTCGACTGCCGGCATAACCGGACAGCGTGTCGATGACACCCTCGGTGACGAGGGTCTGCCCGTGCAACGAATAGACGGGGCGCAGGTGCTCCGGACTGTCGACAGTCTCGGCGAGGCCGAGGAGCCAGTGGATGAAGGCATCCGCCTCCTCCGTCGATCCGAGGGCCACCAGCTCGCGAACGGTGAGCGCGGCATCTCGAATCCAGCAGAATCGGTAATCCCAGTTGCGCACGCCACCGATGCGCTCGGGCAGGCTCGACGTGGCGGCAGCCAGCACGCCGCCCGTGGCGGCGTGGCACAGGGCGCGCAGGGTCAGGGCAGCGCGTTCCTCGGCGGCCGGACGGATGCCGGGAAGGGTGAGCGACTTCACCCAGTCCCGCCAGTAGCGAATCGTCCACTCGCGAGTCTCGATCTCGGGAAGATCCGGGGGCGAGAGATCATCCGTGCCGAAGCGGTACTCCAGGACGATGTCGCCGCCCGAGGCATCGACGATGGCGTGGGCGGTATGCCGGCCCGGCGCACCCTCGATCCTCCACGCGACCCCCGGCGAGTACAGCACCATCTGCTCGGATGACCCCACGACGCGAAGGCCTCCCTCCACTGCCTCGATACCCACCGAAAGGGCGCCGAACTGGGGACGGGGGGCGAAGCTCACGACCGCGGGCTCACGACCGCTGATGGTCCGGATGATGCGCACCGGTGCGGCCTCGCCCGCGATCGGTACCGGCATGTAGTCGTGCACGGTGAGGTCTGCCCATCGCGTGCGAGCGGTCAGAGTGCCACCGATGTAGGTCTGGGACAGCATCGGCATCCCGTGCCGGGGGCGAATGGTGAAATGCCCCGACGACTCATCGCCGAGCAGCGATGCGAACACCGCGGGCGAGTCCGGATCCGGTGCGCAGAACCAGTCGATCGAGCCATCGGGTGCGAGGAGTGCCACCGACTGCCGGTCCGAGAGCATGACGTGCTCCTCGATGGGCGCCGCATGACCCCCCAGCAGCCAGCGCTCGCGCAGTTCTGTGAGGGTGATCATGAGCTCGGCGACATCGGTCGGGGTGTCCACGCGCCAGCCGGCTGCGGTCTCGCCGTCGCCCACCTTGACACCCACGTCAGGCCCGGAGAGTCCCGCGAACACGGATTCGTCGGTGATGTCATCACCCACGAAGAGGATGGCCGTGGCGCCCACGCGATGCCGTAGCAGATCGACCGCATCGGACTTCTGGGCGTGGACCACGCTGAGTTCGATGACCTCCTTGCCATGCCGGACCAGGACGCCCGGGAATTGTCCCGGACCCATGATGACCCGCTCCAGGAGCTCACGACCGTCGACCTCAGAGCATCTGCGGACATGCAGGGCGACGCTGCTCGGCTTCCTCTCGACGAAGGCACCGTCATAGGCGCTCGCCAACCCCTGCACGTCACCGATGCACTCGTCCAGCAACCGACGCTGATGTGCATTCAACTCGAAGTCGTGATCGAACTCGCCGCCGTGGCTGCCGATCAGGTGGATCTCACTGGGCAGACGTGATAGCAGTGCAAGGTCACGCAGCGCCCTGCCGGACACGACGGCGACAGTTGTCGAAGGCAGGATGGATAGCGCTCTCAGCGCGGTCACCGCATTGGGCAGTGGCAGCGCCCGGCCCGGATCCGCCACGATCGGGGCGAGAGTGCCGTCGTAGTCACAGCAGACCAGCAGATGCGGTGTCGTGGCGAGTTCCTGGAGGGGCACCGCCCGGCCAGGGTGGGCGATCAGGGAGGCAGGTGAATGAACTCTCTCTGCCGTAACCTCGCGGAGCGCGCCGAGGAAGTCCGTCGCCCATGAGCGCGCATCGCTATCGAAGACCACCGACCGCATCCTGCGCATGCGGTAGCGCCGTTCGTCGTCGTCGGCTCCGATGACGTCGAGAAGGGCCTGGGCGACACCCATGGTGTCGAAGGGATTGACCACCCATGCATCGCCGAGTTGCGCGGCCGCGCCAGCAAACTCACTCAGGATAAGAGCGCCTGAGTCGTCGACCCGGGTAGCGACGTACTCCTTACCCACCAGATTCATGCCGTCACGAAGTGGAGTGACGAGCATGATGTCGGCTGCCAGGTAGAGCGCGACGAGTTCAGCGCGGTCCAGGCTTCGTCGCAGGTAGTGGATCGGCGTCACGTTGAAACTCGCGAAGGCTCCATTCGACCTGCCGACCAGCATCTCGATTTCATCACGGATGTTCTGGTAATCCGAGAGATTTTCGCGGGAGGGGATGGCAAGTTGGACGAAGACGTTGCGCGTCGGATCGAGTCGCTCCGACTCGAGGAGTTCGGAGAATGCGCGGATGCGGATGTCGATGCCCTTGGTGTAGTCGAGCCGATCGACTCCCAGGATCAGCGTCTCAGGATTGCCCAGCTCCGCACGCAGCTCAACGGCGCGTGCCCGTACGGCCGGATCGGATGCCAGGGCGGCGAAGTGAGCGGCGTCGATCCCAATGGGAAAGGCGCTCAGGGCCACGGATCGCCCGTCCACCGCGAGACGACCGGAGTCCAGTTGCAGGCCCAGGAAACGCTCGATGGCACCGCTTACGTTGACGACATCGCTGTGCGTCTGCATGCCGATGAGGTCCGCACCCAGGATCCCCGTGAGAATCTCGCGTCGCCATGGCAACTGAGCGAAGAGATCGGGCGGCGGAAAGGGGATGTGGAGGAAGAAGCCGATCTCGAGGTCGGGCCGGATGCTGCGCAGCATCGATGGCACTAGGAGGAGTTGGTAGTCATGCACCCACACGGTCGCACCGTGTTCGGCGATTCCTGCGACATGCTCGGCGAATGCCTGGTTGACCCGCTTGTAGGCGGCGAAGTGCGCGCGATGGAATTCCGGCGTGACCACGGAACTATGGAAGAGCGGCCAGATCGCTTTATTGGAGAAGCCCTCGTAGTGACCGGCCGCATCCCTCCGTGGCACACGCACGGCCTCGAGCCGCATGTCGGTTGCACTGAGGTCCTCAGGCAGTTCCCCACCGCTGCCGACCCACACGGCCGGCCTGTCGCGCAGAACGGCCTCGAGTGCACTGACCAGGCCACCGGGAGCGAGTTGCCAGTCGAGCGACTGGCTATCCGGGTCGTCGCCACCCACAGGTTCGACAGGGAGACGATTGGCAACGACGATAAGTTGCCTCAGCGCGGCCTCCCCTTGGCTCGCCATGTAGTGCTCCAGTCCTCGCTGACGCCGTTCCTCGTCCCCACCATGCATGACAAACGGCAGCCACACAAGGGAGCGAGTGATCAGAGAAGCGCGACCAGAGAGGACTGTGGGACTTATCACGAACGGCGGTGATACCCGACATCATCATTCCTGGACGCGATCCATCCGAGCCGGGAATCCGCGCCAAGCGAGAAGCGCGCCAGCGGCGACCACTCCCGCTGCGGCCACGAGCGCCAATGTCATCCCTGAGACGAAGGCATTGCCGGCAACGATGCGTATTGACGTGCCCACATCCGCGGGGAGCTGAGCGACAGCGAGCGTCCCAGAGGCCAAGGACTCGCGTACCGCGTCCACGACCCCGATCGGGATGGATGCAATCGCCTGTCCCGCACTCTGGATCTGCGCCTCGATCTCCTGGCGATAGCCCAGGGACAGCAGCGAGCCGAGGATGGCCACTCCGAGCGAGCCGCCGAGTTCGCCGACGCCGTCGTTCACGGCTGATCCCATGCCGGCACGCTCGCGCGGGACGGATGCGAGGACGGCATTGGTGGCTTGAGGCAGGACCATCCCGAGACCGAGGCCCATCAGACCAAGACTGCCTCCGACATGGACGTACGTCGAATCCGCGGTGAGGAAGGCGGCAAAGCCAAGACCCATGACGACGAAAATGAGCCCACTGACGACGACACGTCTCGTACCGAAGCGTTCGGCCCAGCGGGGGCTGAGGAGTGAAGCGAGGAAGAGCCCGCCAGCGGCAGGCAGCATCGCGATGCCGGACTGCAGAGGCGTATCACCCTGCACGAGTTGGAGGAATTGGGGCAGGAAGAACATGACACCCATGAGTGCGCCATAGACAAGCGCAACCGTGATGATCGCGACGGTGAAGAGGCGCTGCGAGAAGAGCTCCAACGGCAGCAGCGGCCGAGGTGCCCGGCGCTCCCACCACACGAAGGCGGCGATGAAGGCGACCGCGGCCACGGTCGAGCCGATGGTTACCGCCGAGATGCCCTGATCGGGCACCTCGATGACCGTGACGACGAAGGCCACGATGCCGACAGTTGACAGCGCTGCGCCGAGTGGATCCAGGCGAGGCTTACTGGGATCCCTCGACTCGGGCACGAGTCGGAGCGTGGCGATGAGCGCGAGGACGACCAGCGGCGGATTGACCCAGAAGATCGCATGCCACGTCGTCACCTCGAGCAGCAGGCCGCCGAGGATTGGACCGACCGCGACCGCGACTCCGGCTACGGCCGCCCAGATCCCGATCGCCTGGGCTCTCTCACGCGGCTCGGTGAAGACCTGGACGAGGATGGACAGCGTCGACGGCATGATGAAGGCACCACCGATACCCATGACCGCGCGGCAAGCGATGAGCAGGTCAGCGCTCGTCGCGAAGCCGGCGGCCAGGGAGCCAGCTCCGAAGATCGCAAGACCGATGACGAGCGCGCGTCGGCGGCCGAATCGATCGCCGAGACTGCCCGCGAGCAGGAGGGTGCCAGCAAAGAGCACCGAGTAGGCATCGACCACCCACTGCAGCTCGGCCGTTGTCGCGCCCAACTCTTCCTGGAGCGTGGGCAAGGCGACATTGACGATGGTGTTGTCTAGGGAAATGAGGGCGAGCGCTGCCGCGAGCACCGCAAGGATCACCCATGGGGACCGTGACGCCACGGCCCGAGAGTAGAGCCTGCCCCCGCCCGGACTGAGAGCACTAGGCTTCACGGCTGAAGGGGGCATCCATGGAATTCGTCGCCGTCCTGGCAACAGCTGCTGAGAGCGATCTCAAGACGGAGCTCTACTCGCTCCTCGTCATCGCGGCTATCGCTGCTGCGACACCACTCCTCGTAGGGCTGCTCCGCCTCCCCGTCGCCGAGGTGGTGCTCATGCTGGGCTTCGGCATCATCTTCGGTCCCGAGATGCTCGGGTGGATCCAGCTCGATGAGGCCATCGACCTGCTCGCCGAACTCGGACTTGCCTTCCTCTTCTTCGCCGCGGGCCTCGAGTTGGAGAAGCACGCCATCCAGGGCCGATCCGGCAAGCTGGCGCTCACCGGGTGGATCGTCAGCGCCGCACTAGCCCTGGCCGCCGCAGGCATCCTCGAGGCGACCGGCATCATCACCGACTTCCTGGGCGTCGCCATCTGCCTCACGAGTACCGCACTCGGCACACTGCTCCCCGTCCTGCGCGACAAGGGACTACTGAAGACCCCCTTCGGCACCTACTTCATGGGCGCAGGCGCCATCGGCGAATTCGGTCCCGTGCTCGCCATTTCGCTCTTGCTCACGACCAAGTCCTTCGGGCTTGCGCTGCTTTCCGTACTTCTCTTCGCCGCCCTCGCTCTCCTCTCCGCCAAGGTCCCCACGTGGCTGCGGACCGACCG
>JAULZJ010000299.1:0-3823 GCA_032117435.1 Candidatus Nanopelagicales bacterium
GGTCTCGGCCTTCTCCCTGCAGGCCGTCGGCATGCTTCTCGGCGCGCTCGTCGGCGTAGGGGTCCTGCTCATCCTCCCGGAGGAGACTTCGTGGCGGTGGATGCTCGGCTTCGGAGTCGTGCCTGCGTTGATCATCATCCTGCTCAGGCGAAAAGTCCCGGAGAGTCCGCGCTGGCTAGCCCAGAACGGTCACGAAGAAGAGGCGATCAAGGTCGTCGAAGAGCTGACCAACGTGCCCGTGGTGGTCACCGATAAGGATCGCGAGAAGGCAGAGCAGTCCTCCGAGGGGATCCAGGCGCTGTGGCAGCCACAGCTCTTCAAGCCCGACATGATCAGGCGCACCATCTTCACCTCGGTGCCGTGGTTCCTCATGGACATCGCCACATACGGCGTCGGCATCTTCACACCGACGCTGATCGCGGCACTGGCCTTCGGCGGCAACCAGGACAAGTCCAATACCAACTTCATCGCCGACGACATCGCGTCCACCGAGTGGACGGCTGCCCTGGACATCTTCCTCGTGCTCGGATTCGTCACCGCGATCTTCCTCGTCGAGCGGTGGGGACGCATCCGATTGCAGACGACGGGCTTCATCTTCATGTCCGTGGGACTCGTGATCCTGGGTATTTCCTCGATTCTCCAAGGTCCCGACGGCACCGGCTACCTGGGACTCGTCTTCCTTGGCTTCGCCATCTTCAACTTCTTCATGAACGCCGGACCCAATGCGACGACGTATGCCCTGCCGGCCGAGATCTTCCCGTCGGATATCCGCGCTGCCGGACACGGCTTCGCCGCGGGTGCTGCCAAGCTCGGCGCGGCCCTGGGCGTCTTCTTCTTCCCGATCCTGCAGGACGCGATCGGGATTCCCGCGCTTGTCTTCGGCATGGCCGGCATCTGCATCCTCGCCCTAGTGGTGACCCAGGTCTTCAAGATCGAGCCCGCGGGCAAGTCCCTGGACGAGATTTCCGGACGCAAACTCTCCGGCCTCAAGGCCCGTCCGACACCTCCGTGACGACGTTCAGGAAGACTTGCGCTTGAGGTCCTGATAGACGACGTAGCCCTCGCAGCCGATGCAGAAGCCGGTGAGCGCGAGGGTCAGGGCGACGACGAAGGCGGCCGCCACGCAGACGGTCGCGACGGTGAGGCCACCGAAGCTCCACGCGACGAGGGCGACGACGAGGAGCACCAGGGCAATGGCCTGGGTGATGCGGGGAGCCGTGGGGTCCTGCCATTTGGGTGCCGGCGCGAGCCTGGGTGCGAGGACCTTGCCGAAGAAGGCGATGTAGGGCTGCCGGCGTACCCCGAGGGCCGCGCCGATGAGGAAGACGAGTGCCTGAAGTCCGACCAGGATGGGGAAGGCGGGGGTGTAGACCGCGATCAGCGCTACGCCGAGCACCACGGCGGTGATCACCGAGGCGAAGCGAGGTCCGCGCGCGTCGATGAGATCGTCTGCCGTCCGAGCCATGGCCCGATCCTACGCCGATCCGGGCTCAGGCCGGGGGGACGAGGGTGCCGGCGAAGACCTGCCACGCCAGGGCTGACTTCGCGACCAGGCTGAGCACGATGTACGCCTTTTCGCCCCTGAGGTAGTTCGCCCATTTGCCGACCGGCTTGTACTGCAGATACTGCACGAGTGCGAAGCAGTTGAAGAGGATGAAGAGCGAGATGATGATGCCGTACACGAAGCCCGGCGTATCATTCCCGCCTGTCGAGCCGGGAGAGATGACGAAGATCACGATGATGATCCACGGGACGATTCCGGCGATGCAGCCGAACCAGAAGGGCAGCAGGCCGCCTCCGGGCTGGACATACTTCTCCTGGAGCCACCCGAAGAGGATCATCGAGACGTTGACGCCGAAGATCGCGATGATCGCGGCCACGTCGAAGATGCCGACGATCTGGGCGATGAGCACGATCATGATCGAAGAGCTGAGGGAGTACTCCACCCAGCGGAAGTAGTTGTGGCGCTCGAGCAGTCCTGCGACGTAGCGGCCGTAGAAGAGCGGACTCGCGACGAGGAAGTGGAAGAGCGCGGAGAGGCCGAAGAACGCCGCGACGCCCCAAGCGACGCGCACATCGAGCAGCGTGACCGGATCGGACGCGGGAGTCCCGGGGGGACCCTCGACGTAGGCCGCGGTGATGGGCAGGGCGAAGTCGGTCGCCAGCACCAGGATGAGGATCATCTGAGTGAGGTGCGCAAAGCCGGCGATGATGTTCAATCGCCGCAGTCCGCGCATCTGCTTCGCGGTGGCCTCGTCCATGTCGATCACGGTGACGGTCATGGCTCCAGTGTGGCCATCGTGACCGTCAGGGGGACGAGGGCGCGCGGGCGCAGGTCAGATATTCCAGCGCGAGATGACGGACTGGGTCCGCTCCCAGCCCAGCACGGACAATCCGCCCGCGCTGAGCGCCCAGAGCCGCCCGTCGCGTGCCGGGAGCCCGAGCCAGACGGCTGTGAGCATCCGCAGCAGGTGGCCGTGGGCGACCAGGAGGCAATCGCGGCCGCCGAGGATCTCGGGCATGCAGCGGTCGATGACGCGCTGGGCGCGCACCCCGACCTCAGTGGTGGTCTCGCCCGGCGTCGTGCCCGGGCGCACGAGGTCGTCCCAGACGGTCCAGTCTGGATCCCCGAGTTGCTCGCGGATCTCGGCGGTCGTCAGGCCCTCCCAGGCGCCGTAGTCCCACTCGATGAGGTCCGGATCGATCGCGTCCACGCGGACCTCCGCGAGCTCCGCGGTGCGCCGCGCCCGTGACAGTGGCGAGCTGAGCACGAGAGCGAAGTCGTGGCCGGCCAGATCCACGGCACGTGCTCGCGCGGCGGTTTCTCCCGCAGGGCTGAGGGGAATGTCTGTGCGACCGGTGTGCTTGCCCGCGGAGGCCCACTCGGTGTCTCCGTGGCGCAGCAGCCACAGGGATCCGCGCTCGTGACCCGACATGCGGCCGACCCTACTCATCCCGCGCCGCGGGCGGACCCGATGACTAGGGTGGAGGCGTGCCTCTTCACTTGACCGAGGACGAGCAGGCCATGCTGGAGGGGGAGCAGGGTCCCGCCGTTGCCCTCTCCATGCGGATCATCACCGAGTTGGGCCGCATCCGCGGCGCCACCGAGCTCGTGGACATCGACTCCGTCCACATCGACGGGTGCATCTTCTACGGCCAGGCGGGCCTGGACTTCGCCCAGAAGCTCGTGGCCCTCGGGGGTCAGGTCCGGGTGCCGACGACCGTCAACGTCGGCTCCGTGGATCTCATCCATCCCACCCTCGTCCTCACCAATACCGAGCGTGAGAAGTGGGTGGCGCAGGGCGGCCGCGACCTCATGCAGGCCTACGTCGACCTCGGCTGCCGGCAGACCTGGACCTGTGCGCCCTACCAGATGGACTCCCGCCCTGAGGTCGGTCGCCACATCGCCTGGGCGGAGTCCAACGCCATCGTCTTCGCCAACTCCGTGCTCGGTGCGCGCACCGATCGCTACGGCGACTTCGTCGATATCGCCGCCGCGATCACGGGCAAGGCCCCTCGCGGTGGTCTTCACCTGGATGCGGAGCGCCAGGGTGACGTCGTGCTCGACTGCACGAGCCTCTCGCAGGAGACCCTTGCCCTCGATGTCACCTACCCAGTGCTGGGGTATCTCGCGGGTGCCATCGCGGGTACGACGAATCCTGTCTTCGTCGGTCTGCCCCCCGATGTCTCCGAAGACGCGCTCAAGGCGGTCGGTGCGGCTGCAGCGTCGTCGGGCGGTGTTGCGCTCTTCCATGTCGTCGGGCGCACGCCGGAAGCGCCGACCTTGGAGGCGGCGCTCGGCACGCATACGGATGCTTCCGTG
>JAULZJ010000300.1:0-4220 GCA_032117435.1 Candidatus Nanopelagicales bacterium
GAGGACCACATCGTCGGAGCCGATGATCACATCGAGGCCGGGTGCGTACTCCGCGATCTCGTAGGCACGACGCGGATCGCCACTGAACTCCTTGACGGCCACGATGAGGCCCTCCGCGTAGAGCTCGCCCAGCAGCCGCGGAGTAAGATCGACCTTGGTGTCGTAGGGGTTGTTGTAGGCGACGATCGGCACGCCGGCCTTCGCAACCTCGCGGTAGTGCTCGATGACGATGCGCTCATCCGCTCGGTAGGCATTGGGCGGCAGGAGCATGACAGCGACGCTTCCTGCTTCCGCAGCCTGCTCGGTCCAGCGACGTGACTCCTGCGCCCCGTACGCCGCGACGCCCGGGACGACCACCCCACCGGCAGCCTTGGCCGCACTCACCGCAATCTCGACAACCTTGGCTCGCTCTTCGTGAGTCAGCGTCTGGTACTCGCCCAGCGAGCCGTTGCACACGACCCCATCGCTGCCATTGCGGACCAGCCAGTCCACATGGCCGGCGTAGGCGTCGAAGTCGACGGCGCCGTCGGCGGTGAAGGGCAGGGCGGTCGCGGTGAGGATGCCGCGCCAGGGCGTCTCGGTCATGGGTTCTCCCAGGTCAGGGCCCGCTGATGGGCTCAGTGGAATATTACATATCACTGAGCAGGGGTCAAGCCCGGGGCGGTCGCCGCACAGGGCAGACGGGCGAGCAGCGTGGTCGGACCCGGGGACAACGACCAGTCGTAGGCGCATCGGGAGAGCAGCGTCGTGCCCAGGCCTGGGATCGAATCCTGGGGCACAGCACCGTCGTCCGTCACGCGCAGCAGCACGAGGTCATCACCGTCGAAGTCGACGGTGACCTCGACGGTCCGTGCGCGCCCGTGCCGGACAGCATTCGACACGGCTTCCGTGGCGAGGTCGATCACCGCCTGCGCGCAGAGCGCATCGCCGTCAAGGCGCGCCGCCGCAGATGGCGCGACGGTCCAGCGGATCTCCGCCACACCATCCCATGTCTCTGCAAGGTCACGCAGTACCGCGCTCACGGGCCGGATCTCCGGGGGCGCCGTGAGCGTCGCGGCGAGTGCCTGCTCGAGATCGGCGCGCAGCGCTTCGGTGTCCGATGGGGCCACGCTGTCCTCCTCGAGCTTGCGCCGTAACCGCATCACTCTGGCCTGGATGAGCGATTGGATCGGCCCGTGGAGAGCGCGCGAGAGCCGGCCGTTCTGTTCCCACTGCTGGGTATTGAGACGGCACAGTGTCCAGCGCAGTGTGCGAGTTACCGCATCCAGGCGCGCAGTGGTCTCGAGCATCCGCGTGCGCATCATGGACGCGGTGGCAACCGCCAGCCCAAAGACCATGATCGAGATGGCTCCCAACCACATGAAGACCGTGACACTCGGATCGGCGGAAGCGACAAGGTAGACCGTGCCAGCGACCGCGGCGGATGACATCAGCAGGATGGCTGCGATCGCAGTCCATACTCGCCCCGGTGATGTGATGCGCCGCCTGCGCAACCACCAGCGGCCCATGAAGAGGCAGACCACCAGGACTGCGATGCCGCAGAGCGCTGCGGGAATGCCGTATCTCGGGGTGAAGACGAGGACCGAGGCGGGCACGGAGAGCACGAGGCACACGCCGGCGAGCAGCAGGGGCTGGATGGCGACCGTCGCATCGGGTGAGCGCCACACGTCTATCCACCGAACCCGCGGCACGGATGTAGTGACAGTCGCCTCCCACTCGGGCAACTGCTGAGCCAGTGCATGGCTCAGCGGACGGACGACATCGCCAGAGAAGTCCTCCAACGCCCGGACAGCCGAGGGCGCAGAGTCCAAGGACATGGCCTTGATCTCCTCATCCAGCCTCGATCGCACACGAGCGACGGCATCGGCCTGCCGCTCCTCGATATCGAGAGCCGACGCTTCGAGCAGTCGGACCAGCCTGGCCTGCTCGGCGACGAGCGCCCCCGCGGTCTCCCGATAGCCACGCAGAGCACTCACGGCCACGGCACCGAGGAAGAAGGCGACGGATATGGTCACGACTCCGTTGGCCAGGCGCATGACTGCTGTGCCGGCTGTCCCCGGTGTGAATCCCAGGGTGGTGAGTGCCACTTGCATCGCGACGGCGCGGATAACCCCCGCACACAGCAGCGTGAGGACGGCCAAGGCCAGGCGCGCCCCGCCACTGCAGCGGCGGATGATCCCCCACCACGCCAGCGCGACGAAGGCGCAGGCCAGGACACCAGCTGCGGCACCGAGGAGTCCTCGCAGGGCGACACCGCCGGTGACGCTGGCGCCGCCGCCGAACATGCCCAGGGCAGCACTCCAGCCAACCACGAGGAGGAGCACCGGCCACGACACCAGTGCCGGTCCGGTCCATCGTTGCGCGGATGCCATGGTGGGTTCCGGTGTCAATCGCGCGGCGGGAGTCCGGCGTACTCGACGAAGAGCCTCATCGCCTCGGAGCGGGGATTGATCCCATCCTCCTTGGCGATCCCGAGAGAGTCGTAGACGCTGCCCAAGACCTTCTCGACGGCGCTCGAGGTCGTCCCGCGCATCTCGGCGATCCGCGAGGTGGTGTACCCCTGGGCTACCGCGCGCAGGACGGCCAACTGCGTCGTCGTGAGGCGGTCCAGGGGACTTTCCTGTACGCCTCCGCGACCCACGCGCTCCACCTGGTCGGCAAGTGCACGCTCCACGGACTCCACGAGTTTGTCAGCGTCGGTGACGGACTCCTTGCGGATGAAGCCGCAGGTCGGGGGGAGATCGCCCTCGGTGTAGCCGGCAGCCCGCAGATCCTTGAGCCTGGTGAGCACCAGGAGCGCGACGCCGGGGTATTGATGGTCGAGGATGTGTGCGAGATCCACGCCGCTGGCACCGGCGCCGAGGTCGAGGTCGATGACGGCGGCATCGGGATCGAACGCCTCGACGCTTCGCCGAGCCTGGGCGGCCGATGCAGCTGCCTCGACCTCGAAGCCGCCCCCTCTCAAGGCGGCACAGATCAGCCCGGAGGTGAAGTTGTCGTCCTCCACCACCAGCACCCTCCGCGCCTGCATAGCGGAAAGAGTCCCGCAGGCACGACCTCCACGAGGGGCGAACTCCGGAATTCCTCAGGTCCGCGTGCTCGATCGGCGGTAAGCCCCCGGGGTCAGCCCCAGCACCGCACGGAACTGTCGGGTGAAGGAGCTCTGGTCGTAGAAGCCGCATGCCGACGCGATCTCACCGGACGTGAGCGACGTCGACGACAGCATCCGCACAGCGTGCTCGAGACGCAATCGCTGCAGCACTCCTCGAGGCGACATGCCAAGCGTACGCCGACACAGTCGCTCCAATTGCGTCGTCGAGAGGCCAGCTTTCCCCGCGATTTCTGCTACCCGCCACGGGTGCGAGATCTCTGAGCGCACTGCGTCCAGCGCAGCGGCCAATCCTGCATGCGCACTGTCCATCTGAGAGTGCAGGTCAACGGACAGGACTGCGACTCCGGCGACACGCCCGACATCGTCGACGAGCCTCGTCTTTGCCGTCAGGTACCACCCGAGCCTGCCGTCAGCGCGCACGATGAGCTCAAGGTGTCCCTGCAGTGGCTTGCCCGTGCGGAGGACCTCCTCATCCTGCGCGGCGTACGACGCGGCGAGTTCGGGTGCGAAGAAGTCCTCGACCGTGCGCCCGACGATGTCCGATACCCGCTTTCCGAGGCGATCAGCGAAGCCTCGATTGACGTAGAGGTACCGGCCATCGACCCCCTTGGCGGCCGCCATCACCTGCGGCAGCCCCTCGACCAGGTCCACGAAGGCACCCAGGGCCGACTTTGGTATCGATTCGACACTCACGGGGTCACTGTCGCACAAGACGGGAGAGGCCGGAAGCGGTGCACTTCTCCCATGACCATCGCCCCCACCAGCTCCGCTACGGCAGCCGCCGCCGAGGCCCGTGCGCACGATCTGCTCAGCGTCGGCCTCGCGGGCACCACCCGAGCGGAGCGCCGTCGTGCGCGCAAGCTCGGCCGACTGCTCGCCGACGACGACGGCAGGGATCTGCTGCTCGACCTCACCGACCAGGTGCTGCGCATCAGAGACCGCAAGCGAGCCGCGCGTCGACTGCGCGACCTCGTGCGCGGTGGCGTGCCCCGCTCCCTCGGCTTCATCGACGGGATGGGCCTGCGCATGCTCGGCGTTATCGCCCCCTACGCACCACGCCTCGCGGAGCGTGCAGTCGATTGGCGTGTCAATCAGGAGACGGCAGGAG
>JAULZJ010000301.1:0-4409 GCA_032117435.1 Candidatus Nanopelagicales bacterium
CCGCGACCGCACCGCCGCGGCGCGTATCGGCGACCGCCGTGACCCGGCCCTCGGGATCCCGGGTCACGGCGTGGACGCCACCGAAGTAGAGGTCGGGGGTGGGCCATATGCGTGCGCCCGCCAAGCCCTGGACCAGCCCGGCGGGGAAGCCCGGCTCGACGTCGATGACGTCATCGCCGACGTGGAGGCGCGGGCTTGCGATGGCGGTGGTCAGGTCCTGACCCTCATCGAGGGCTCGGACGAGCACCTGCACGAGCGCGGAGCGGATGCGCTCGCTCCCGCCTGAGCCGAGTGCGAGGAGGGAGCCGTCGTCGCTGACGGCAAGGGTCGGCGCCATCATCGAACTCAGGCGATCGCCGACCGGCAGGGAGTGGAAGCCCCCTGGATGCAGGTCCGCTTCGCCGAGCATGTTGTTGAGGGTGACACCCGCGGCCACTGTGCCGGATCCGGATCCATTGGAGAGGGAGAGGGCTGCTATGCGACCCTCTCCGTCCACCACCGACAGATGGGTGGTGCCGCGCCGGACCTCGGCTCGCGCGGCGTCATGGGCGCGGTGTCGACGCGTGGCTTCGCGCAGGGCCGTGGGCAGAGCGGGCCACGGATCGTGCGCGGGGATGAGGCCGAGTGACTCCAGGACGATGGCGCCGCCAAATGCGGGCGGTGGGTTGGTCCAGATCCAGGTGGTGCCTCGGCGTGCGCCGACGGGGGTGCGATCCGCGACGGCGTACTCACTCAGGTCGGTACGCGTCACGAGCCCGTGATGCTCCGACATCGCGGCGGCCAGCGGCTCGGCGAACGCCGTAGCGGGGGAGATCCCACCGGCCAGCATGGCCAGCAACTCGGCATATGCCGGGTTGCGGAAGGGGTGGCCGTCGAGCGGTGGCGTGAAGAGCGCTGCGCTGCCCGGGGTCAGCCGGAGGATCGGTCCGATGACGCGGATGAAGGAGACCTGCACCTCATCCAGGACGACCCCGTCGCGCGCTGCGGCGAGCGCTGGTGCGATGACAGCACCGAGTGGCAGTCGTCCACCGTTGGCATGGAGATGGAGCAGTCCGCTGAGCGTGCCAGGCACCGCGACGCTCGACCAGCCGACGTGGAATTCCTGCTGCACGCCGGAGCCGAAGGTCACATGCAGGAGGTCCATCGGAGCAGTGGCGTCGGATCCGCTGCCGCGCCCGGGCATGTCGACGAAGAAGTCCAGGACCCGAGGTGTCTCGCCGGGGCTCGCCGTCAGGCAGAAGCCACCGCCACCGACGCTGGCGAGGGTCGGCTCCGCGACCGTGGCGGCGAAGGCGCCCGCGACAGCCGCATCGATCGCCGTGCCGCCAAGGCGCAGCATCTGGCTCGCGGCCTCGCACGTGGTGGCCGAGCCCGCCGCCACTGCACCGCAGCCGGACGGACCGGAAGCGCTGACGGCAATCTCGAAGGACACGCCCCGCACGCTATCCGGCGGGCCTAGCCTGACCACGTGGTGGAGTTCCACGCATCGGCCGGGCCGAGCCTCGGAGTCGAGGTCGAGCTCGCCGTCGTCGACGAGCGAACAGGCGCACTCGCGTGCGTCGCGCCCGCGATCCTCGAGCACGTGGGAGCCGGGCATCCCGAGGGCGAGCATCCCAAGATCAAGAAGGAGCTCTACCAGTGCACCGTCGAGGTGATCACCGGCGTGTGCACCACGGTCGCCGAAGCGCGCTCGGACCTTGCGGAGTCGATGCGGGAGGTCGAGTTCGCGGCGGCTCGCTCGGGCGCTGCAGTGATCGGCGCGGGCCTGCATCCCTTCACTCCCTGGCACGAGCTGGCGATCTCCGAGGGCGAGAGATACCAGCGGCTCGTCGAGACGATCGCGTGGCCGGCACGCCGGCTCACGACCCATGGAGTGCACGTGCATGTCGGCGTGCGATCCGGTGACAAGGCCATCGCGACGGTCAATGCCCTCTCGGGCTATCTGCCCGTCTTCCTCGCGCTCTCCGCGGCGAGTCCCTATTGGAATGGCCAGGACACGGGCTTGGCGTCGACGCGGACCAAGATCTTCGAGGCCATGCCCACCACCGGCCTGCCCCCGCATCTGCGCGACTGGGCTGAGTTCAACGTCTTCCTCGACACGCTCATCCAGGCGGGGGCCGTCGAGACGGTGCGCGAGGTGTGGTGGGACATCCGACCGCATCCCGGATACGGCACGGTGGAGTTGCGCATGTGCGATTCGATGCCGACCCTGTGGGAGATCTCGGCGATGGCAGCGCTCGCCCAGGCCCTGGTCACCGAGGTCGATCGCACGATCGACCAGGGTGGTGCGCCAGAGGTGCCACGCGAGTGGGTTCGCCGGGAGAACAAGTGGCGCGCCGCGCGGTGGGGCATCGAGGCCGACCTCGTGGTCGACGATGTCGGCCACACACGCGCGCTTCGCGATGTCGTCGATGACCTGGTGGAGCGACTGCTCCCCATTGCGACGGAACTCGGCTGTGCCCGCGAGCTCGCCGATCTGCGCCGGATAGCCGCTGAGGGCCCCAGCTACGCGCGGCAGCGCGCGATCGTCGAGGCCGGCGGTAATCTCCCTGATGTCGTTCGATCCCTGCGCGCCGAGCTCGCCGATGCGATCGCCGAGGAGATCGGCGACCGCGGTCAGGGAGCGGCACCGCGGTGACCAACGCCATCACGTCCCTCACGACCTCGAGGGAGCACGAGCTCGTCGCCTTCCGGCGACGCCTGCACGCTCACCCTGAGCTGTCGTACGCCGAGCACGCGACGACCCAGGCGATCGCCGAGCGCCTGCAGGTGGCCGGCCTCATGCCGCAGGTCCTCGAGATCGGCACCGGCCTCGTCTGCGACGTGCCAGGCAATGCACCCGGCCCGCTCGTCGTCCTGCGCGCCGACATCGACGCCCTGGCGATGCCGGACGGCACCATGACCGAGTACCGCTCCCGCCGTGAGGGCGTCGCGCACGCATGCGGCCACGATGCGCACACGGCGGTCGTGCTCGGTGCGGGGCTCGTCCTGCGCGCGCTCACCGAGATCGAGTCCGTGCCCGGGACAGTCCGCCTCGTCTTCGAGCCGGGCGAGGAGGCGACGCCCGGGGGCGCCGTCGAGGTCGTGCGGGAAGGCTGGATCACCGGCGCGGCGTACGTCCTCGGCCTGCACTGCGATCCCAAGATCGACCTAGGACAGATCGGCCTGCGCACCGGTGCGCTCACCGCGGCATCGGATGCGGCCGAGATCGTCATCAGCGGTCCCGGTGGCCACACGGCCCGGCCCCATCTCACGGTGGATCTCGTCCAGGTCATGTCCCGCTTCGCCCTGGACTTCCCCCGAGTCGTGCGCGAGCGGCTGCGCGGATCCGACGGGGCCGGTGGCGATGACGATGAGGTCGTGATCGTCTTCGGCGCGAGTCATGCCGGTGACGCCGCCAATGTGATCCCGGCGCACGGGACGCTGCGCTGCTCGGTGCGATGCGCTAACAGGGATGCCTGGGACCGGGCCGAGGGAGTCGTGCACCAGGTGGCGGCCGAGCTGCTTGCCAGCACTGGCGCCACGCACGTCATCGAGTATCGCCGTGGCACACCGCCGGTGGTCAACGATGCGGATGCCATCGCCGTACTCGACTCCGCCGCGCGCGAGGTCGTCGGAGATGGCGGGGTGCACGAGACGCCCCGGTCCATGGGCGCGGATACTTTCGCGTGGTACGGCGAGCACGCGAAGGCGGCATATGCCCGACTGGGCACCCATGCCGGCGACCGCCCGCGGCTCGACCTGCACGCGTCGACCTTCGACATCGATGAGAGGGCCATCGGGATCGGCACGCGCTTCCTCGCCGAAGCGGCCCTGATCGCGCTGCATCGCTCTGCGGATGCGTCCAGCGCCTGAGCACGGCAGGCTGATGGCGTGAACCCCGTCGATGCCGCCGCCGATCTGATCGCGGGTGGCTTCCGTCGCCTGGTCTCGGGGGACCCCGAGGGACAGCCCGACTGGGTCCGCCAGCTCGAGCATGGATCGGACACCGGCTTCTTCGGTCCGGGATCCGCCGCCTGGGCGGTGCACGGGTCCCTGCCGACCCTCGTCGGAGGCATCCGCGCGCTCCTGGTCCAGGCCCTGCACCCCGCTGCCCTCGCGGGCGTCCAGGAGCATTCGCGCTACGAGGAGGACGCACTCGGACGGCTCGCGGGCACGACGCAGTGGCTGACCGTCGTCACCTTCGGCGACACCGCGCAGGCGGAGCGCGAGTGCGCCCGCGTCCGCGGCCTGCATCGACGAGTGCGAGGCACCTACGACGCGGATGGCATGGAGCGGCCCTACTCCGCCAGCGATCCCGATCTGCTGCGCTGGGTGCACGTGGCCTTCACCGACTCCTTCCTCGCCACCCATCGCGTGTGGGGGCAGCCCATCCCTGGGGGCGAGGACGCCTATGTGCGGGAGTGGGC
>JAULZJ010000302.1:0-3036 GCA_032117435.1 Candidatus Nanopelagicales bacterium
GCGGACGTCTCGATCCTGCTGCGTGAGTCCCTGCGATTCCTGGACCGCCGATGACGGGCGACGGTGTGACGGGCGACGCTGTGACTGGTGACGCCGAGCGGCTCGTGGACGCCCATGTCGAGGAAGGCGAGCGCGCGATCGAGGGTGCCCTGCGACCGCGTCGGCTGGATGAGTTCGTCGGCCAGTCTCGAGTGTGCGCCCAACTGGACGTCGTGCTGCAGGCAGCGCGGCGCCGCGACCGCCCGGCGGATCATGTCCTGCTCTCGGGCCCACCGGGCCTCGGCAAGACGACCCTCGCATCGATCATCGCGGAGGAGATGGCAGCCCCACTTCGGCTCACCAGCGGACCCGCACTTCAGCACGCTGGCGACCTTGCTGCCGTGCTGTCCAGCCTGCAGCCGGGCGAGGTCCTCTTCATCGATGAGATCCATCGCCTCGCGCGTGCGGCCGAGGAGATGCTGTACGTCGCGATGGAGGACTTCCGTGTTGACGTGATCGTCGGCAAGGGCCCGGGAGCGACGGCGCTGCCGCTCGATCTCGCTTCCTTCACGCTCGTCGGAGCGACCACGCGGGTGGGACTCCTGCCCGGACCCCTGCGGGATCGATTCGGTTTCACCGCCCACCTGGACTTCTACGACGAGATAGACCTGCGTTCGATCCTCGAGCGCTCCGCGGGCCTGTTGCACGTCCAGATCGACTCGGACGGCATCGTCGAGATCGCGCGCCGTTCGCGTGGCACGCCGCGTATCGCCAATCGGCTCCTGCGCCGGGTGCGTGACTGGGCGCAGGTGCACGGCGACGGCACGGTGGATCGCGAGGCTGCCCGCGCGGCCCTGGACCTCTACGAGGTGGACATCCTCGGGCTCGACCGCCTTGATCGGGGTGTGCTCGAGGCGCTGGTCCGCCGATTCGGTGGCGGGCCCGTGGGCCTGTCGACTCTCGCGGTTGCCGTGGGTGAGGAGGCCGAGACCGTCGAGACGGTGGCGGAGCCCTTCCTCGTCCGACATGGACTTCTCGCCCGGACGCCCCGCGGTCGGGTCGCCACCCCTGCTGCCTACGCCCACCTCGGACTTCCGCCACCCCAGGGCTGGGTCGATCAGGGTGTCCTGGGCTTCCCCTCCGCCACCGGCGACACCTCGCCGGGTGCCTCCGGCTAGGCTTTCCGGTCAGGTGCGCCCCCGTCGGCGCAGGAGTCGATAAGGGGTGTGATCGTGGAGAGTCTGGGCACGTTGCTGCCGATCCTCCTGATCGGCGTCGTCTTCTACCTCCTCATCATGCGCCCGGCGCGCAATCGCCAGCGCAAGCAGGCGGAGATGATGGGCGCCCTGACACCGGGGACACGCGTAATGACCACCGCGGGTGTCTACGGCACGTTGGTGGCCATCGACGACGAGGACGCCGAACTCGAGATCGCCCCCGGCGTCGTCATCCGCGTCGTCAAGGCAGCGATCGGCAAGGTCATCCAGCCTGAGCCGGTCGCCGACGATGCCCCGCCGGCTGCTGAGGGCAACGCCTAACCGCGTCACCATCACCGACCACCTCCACCGACCGCCGAGAAGGAAGCCACGTGCCCTCCGCCAATCGCAGCAGCCGCACCGGCTCGCAGACGCACCCCGGCCGCCTGCTCCTCATCATGGCGCTGATCACGGCAGCGGTGGCTGCCTGGGCGCTGTGGCCAGGGCAGGACAACGTGGTGCGCCTCGGACTCGATCTTCGCGGCGGCACGCAGGTGATCCTGCAGCCCAAGGCGGTCCAGGAAGGTGCGTCGATCACCGACGATCAGCTGGCTCAGACGGTGGCGATCATCCGCCAGCGCGTCGACGGCGTCGGCGTTGCCGAGGCGGAGGTCACCGTCCAGGGCTCCGGCGACAGCGCGGCCATCATCGTCTCGGTCCCTGATGTCAGCCAGGAGCGACTCGTGGAGCTCGTGGGCAGGACGGCACTCCTCAACTTCCGTCCCGTCTGGACGATCTACGGCCCGGCGCCCGAGGTGCTCGACGACACAGCCTCCGCGGCGAACGGCGGTGCAGTGACGGGCGATGACACCGCGACCAGCGCCCGGATCGTGCAGGCGGCGGACAACACGCCCGAGTTCGAGGCCGAGGTGGCCGCGATTGACTGCCTCGACCCCATCAACCAAGCGGGCGGCAGCCCCGATGATCCCGAGCTCTGGCTAGGCACCTGCGACCAGGACGGAGCGGCGAAGTACTCGCTCCAGCCAGCCTTCATCCAGGGCACCAACGTCACGGACGCGGTGGCGCAACTGCCGCAGCAGGGCGTCGGCGGCTGGGTCGTGAGCCTCACCTTCGACAGCGAAGGAGCACGCGCCCTCGCACAGTCCTCCCAGGAGCTCTCTGCGCTGCCGGACTGCACCCCCGGGGGTCCGGCCCCCTGTAATGCCTTCGCCATCGTCCTCGATGGCGTCGTGGTCTCCGCCCCCCGATTCAATGAGCCGATCATCGGCGGACAGGCGCAGATCGAGGGCGACTTCACCGCGCAGGAGGCGCAGGACCTCGCAAATGTCCTGAGCTACGGCGCGCTTCCCGTCACCCTCGAGGTCGTCGAGGTCACCAGCGTGTCCCCGACGATCGGCGGGGACCAGTTGAGGGCCGGCCTCATCGCGGGCGCCATCGGCTTCGTCCTCATCGTGATCTTCCTCATCGTCTACTACCGCGTCATGGGCATCGTGGCGGTCCTCAGCCTTGTCCTTGCCGGTGGCCTGGCCTATCTGGGCTTCATCGCCCTCGGCAAGAGCATCGGCTTCACCCTCACGCTCGCAGGAGTTGCCGGTGCCATCGTGTCGATCGGTCTGACGGCGGACTCCTTCATCATCTACTTCGAGCGCATCCGAGACGCGCTCCGGGATGGCAAGACCATGCGCTCGGCCGCAGAGGTCGGCTGGGCAGCCACGCGCCGCACGATCCTCGCGGCCGACTTCGTCACGCTGCTCGCCGCCGTCGTGCTCTACATCGTGTCCGTGGGCAACGTCCGTGGCTTCGCCTTCACCCTGGGGCTGATCACGCTGATCGATCTGCT
>JAULZJ010000303.1:0-7363 GCA_032117435.1 Candidatus Nanopelagicales bacterium
TGCGCGCCCTCGGCACCACCGCCATCCTCATCACCCACGATCAGGAGGAGGCGCTGTCGACCGCGGACCTCGTCGCGGTAATGCGCGAGGGCAGGATCGTGCAGGTCGGCTCACCCCTCGAGGTGTACGACGTCCCGGTCGATCTCGGCGTCGCACGCTTCGTCGGCGATGCGGTCGAGCTGCCCGCCGTCGCGCACGAGGGTCGCGTGACGTGCGCACTCGGCGACGTCCCCGTGCACGCCGCCACCACCGGTCCCGATGGCGACTCAGTCATCGTGCTCCGCCCGGAGCAGCTCGTCCTGTCGTGTCCGGTGCCGCCGTCCACGGGCGCGCCCGGCGCGGGCGTCGTGCGCGAGACGTCGTACCACGGTCATGACTCGCTCCTGCGCGTCGAACTCACCGACGGGACGGTGATCCCCGTCCGCGTGCCGGGCGGTACGCCGCCGCCGCGGCCGGGGGATCAGGTCATCGTCAGCATCACCGGCGCCGGGCGCGTCTACCCATCCTGAGTGGCTCGCCGAGTCAGGCCGCGCAGTAGTCCTTGATCTTCGCCACCTGGCCGCCGAGTGCCTCGGCCACCTGCGCGGCGCCGACGCCGACCGTCGATAGCGTCACGGACAGCCACGCCTCCCCCGAGGCGAGTTCGAGGTTGCCCTGCTCGTTCGGGATCTGCGCGCACAGCTCCAACTTGGCCTTGGCAGCTTCCTCCGACGACTCGGCGACGATCGTGACGATCCCGCCGGACTCACCGAGTGCGCAGGTGACCGCCGTGGCGGCGATCCCATCCTCCACCGGCTGGCTCGAAGTCTCCGTGCACTCGATGCCGGCGGCCTCGAGCTTGGGAATCACTTCCTCGGCGGTGAGCGGAGCCGGTGAACCCCCGCATGCAGCCAGGGCGAGTGCGGCGACGAAGGTGCCGATGAGCGAGGTGCGTGCCGTCATGCCGCGAGGCTAGCGCAGCACCCGTGCACGCGCTCCGCCCGTTGCCGACGTTAGGCGGGGAGTTAACGTCGACAACGGGCGGTATCGGTGCACCCTCGACTACGACGCGCGAGCTCCGGTGGGGTCGCCGACGCCGGAGATGCACATCCCGAAGTGGCGGACCTTGCCCCGGGCGGGGATGGAGCCGCCCCAACTCGGGGCCTTCACCACGGCGATTGGACCGACCGTCGCGAGCGTGCCGCTCCACGACTGGGTGATCGCCGTCCCGGGAGCGAGCGTGAAGCCCGCGGTCCACGTCGACACCGCCGTGGACGTCGGATTGGCGACCTCGAGGGTGTAGCACGCCCCGCTCTGCCACCTGGAGTCCACCGTGAAGCGCGCGGTGAGACCCGTCGGTGTCGGCGTCGGCGTGGGCGTCGGGGTGGGTGTCGGGGTGGGTGTCGGCGTGGGCGCCGGCGCCGCAGCATTGCGCGTCGCGCAGTAGCCGAAGTTCGTCGGGCTGCCGGCCTTGACCATGTGGTTCCACGCCGCTCCGCCAACACTCACGGTGCCATCCGGCTGCGTGGTGCGCACGCCGTTCCACAGGTCAGTGACGGTGATTGCCTTGGGCAGGTCCACGCGCCAGTGCTTCTCGCTCGTGGACGTGGTGGACACGATGACGTCGGTGCAGTAGCCCACTCCCCAGTCGCTGGTGACGATGGTCGTCGCGGTCACGCCCTCGGTGATGCCGGGCATGCTCGGTGTGGGAGTAGGCGTCGGCGTCGGCGTCGGCGTTGGCGTTGGTGTAGGTGTAGGTGTAGGTGTAGGTGTAGGTGTAGGTGTAGGTGTAGGTGTAGGCGTCGGCGTCGGCGTCGGCGTTGGTGTAGGCGTCGGCGTGGTCGAGGCGCCCATGAGGTCGCGCAGCAGCGTCATCTTGTCCTCGTGCACGGTGCGCCAGTCGTCGGTGAGCACCCCACCGGTGTCGCCGGAGTTGGGATTCCACGCCCAGAAGGTCCAGCTCATCCCCTTCGACTTCATGTACGACGTGAACTGCGTGATCCAGCGACCCTCGAGGGTGGTGGGCGAGACGCTCTTGGCGCCGAACTCGCCAACGAAGATCGGTGCGATGCCCTGCTCGTGGATGTAGCCGAAGCCCTTCTGCCAGCGATCGGCGAGGACCGCTGCCATGTCGGGACTGGAGAACCACGGTTGGTTGAAGACTCCGGGCCCGTACTCGTGCGGTGAGTACACGAGTCGGTCGGCGACGCTCAGGCGCACCGGATGATTGCGCACACCCTCGAGGTTGCCGCCCCACCAGTGCGTGCTCAACTGCTGGCCGCCGGCGACCGGGCCTTCGATGCCCTCGACGACGATGAGGACATCGGGATTGCGGGCGAGTACGGCGTTGCCGGCGCGCTCGGCCGCCCGACGCCAGTCGGTGGCGTCGCCGGTCCCCCACGTGGCGGGACCGTGCGGCTCGTTCTTGAGGTCGAAGGCGACGACATGATCGGCATCGGCGTATCTCGTCGCGAGCATCTGCCACGTTGCGACCCAGTCGGCCTCGGTGAAGCCGGCCTGGCCGTACCAAAGCCCGTCCATGAAGCCGTCATTCGCCTGCGAGTGGTTATCGAGGATGACCATGAGCCCGAGGCGGCCGGCCTCGGCGATGACGGCATCCATGACCTGCAGCGGGGTCTTGCCCTGGAGGTCGGCATTGCGCCCGCCGCCGTAGTCGATCCCGGTGGTGGTCGTGCCGCGGATCGCCTGGAGAGAGAAGGGCAGACGGATCGTGTTGAAGCCGAGGTCATCGATCTGCTTGAGCATGTCCTTGTAGTCGCGGGTCCATAACCCGTGAGGTGCCTGGTTGGACGTCTCGAGGCCGAACCAGTTGACGCCCTGCCAGATCACGGTGTCCCCATCCGCGTCGACGATGCGGTTGCCCTGCGTCGCGAGCGGGTAGTCGACGTTCGTCGCAGGCGTCGGCGTGGGAGTCGGCGTGGGAGTCGGCGTCGTCGTACCACTGGAGTCGAGGATGACATCCGAGCACGAGTAGAACGCCTCGGGTGAGTCGCTGCGCTGCCACACCGTGTAGAGGATGTGGCGACCCTGGCGCGCGGGCATATCGACACGCATCGTCGTCGTGGGTTCGAGGGGGCGGATGCCCGTGTCGTGCACCAACTCGAGATCGGACCACTTCAGCGGCTTGGAGACGTCGAAGCCCACCTTGGTGACGTAGACGCGGAAGTAGCGCGTCGCATGCGGCGCGGTGGACTCCCAGGTCAGCGTGTAGCGGCCGTCAGCGTCAGGCCGCAGGGTCGTCGCCTTCCACTGGGTGGAGGGAGTGTCGAAGGCGGCGTACTTCGCCCGGCCTGCGCTGCAGAGCTGGCCATCGGGGATGAGTGCCTGGTGGTTGCCGTTGGCCGCCGGCTGGTTGACCTCGGTCCAGTCGTAGAGCGCCTGTGGATTTGCCTGCCAGGCCGCAGCGCACATCGGCGAGTTGCGGTCGCCGAAGAAGCACTCCCAGACACGGGAGGAGGGCAGGGAGAGGGAGCCGTGTGCTGCGGCGGGAGCCGCGACGACGATCCCGGTGAGGGTGGCTGCTGCGATGGAGAGTGATGTGACGAGTGACGTGCCGCGCCGTGCGCGAAGCATGGTGCCTCCGTGATCGATGTCGTGCGGACGGGGGATTCCGCCCCTCCACCATTCGGCCCAGGGCACACCGGAGACGCGGCGAGAGGCCAAACGTGCATCGGTCGTGCGCGTTTCTCGTTCACCTTCCCTATCCTGGGACGCTGTACTAGTCTTCGAGCCACTCGACCGGAGGTCCCCATAACCATGAAATCAATCCGCGCCACGTTCGTGGCCGTCGCCGTCATGGCCATCGGGGCCGGCCTGATGGCCAGCCCGGGGGCATCGGCCGCACCGCCCGATCCCACCAAGGAGCAGGTCTGGGTCAAGTTCGTGAATGAGTCCGATCGCACGATCTACCTCACCCGCTTCACGGAGAGCAAGACCGAGCGCATCTACCTCAACCCGGGTGACAAGACGGCGATGTGGGGTTCGCGGCCAGCCAAGCACGACCTATCCGTACATGTGCACTGGTGCTCGGACCAAAAGACCTTCAGCATGACCTGCCCTGGCATCACGAGGCCGGATCTGAAGTGGAAGAACCCCACGATCGGCTATCCCTGGATGGAGCAGTCGGAGTACATCTACGACGACGGCAGTCGTAGATACGTCCGCATTCGATTCTCGGTCGGCGAGTCCCACACCTGGTACCCCGATGGCCGGCAGAGCAAGGTAGCCATCCTCGGGACGCGCCTACCCGATAACGGCGCCAAGGTCTGGCGCGTGGCGTTCCAGAACGTTTCGTGATTGACCACGTGAAGGAAAGGGCGACCATGCGCGCGCGCACAGCCATCAGCCTCCTCGGCGCAGCTGCCGTCGTCCTCGCAGGGATGGCGGTGCCCGCCTCCGCGAGCCAGCCACGGGCCAAGGCCGCCTCCCAGAACTACTGCGAGGACTGGGAGGTCGACGAGCTTCCGCCGGACTACTGCAAGATCACGCCGGCTGAGGCCCATGTCTACGTGGAGATGAAGAACAACACTGGGCGCGAGGTGCGCGCCTACTTCCACGGCGGCCTGAACACCAGGCATGTGCGCGAGTGGACATCGGCGCCTGGCAAGACCATCTACGTCTGGGGCTTCGCCTCCATCGGCACCGATATCTGGGGCTGGGTCTCCTGGTGTCCCACGGTCAAGTACTCGGACAACTGCGCGGGCAAGCTCACCGCTGACCTGTCGTGGAAGAACCCCACCATCGGCTGGCCCTGGATGGAGGTCCACGCCGATAAGCACGGCTTCCGATCAATGGAGAAGTACACCTTCGAGGAGGCCTACGGGCCCGCAGGGACCAGGGGTGTCGCGAAGTTCAAGGCCCAGAGGCTCACGGACAAGGCCAGCGGCACCAAGCGCTACATCGTCGACTTCACCTTCGCGGCGCCAGTGACTCGCCCGCGCCGCTGACCCGCTAGCCCGCCGCCCGGCATAGACTCATCACGTGGCGCGCGGTGATGGCAGGCTCACCCATGAGCTCTTCCCTGATGAACGCGCGCCCCAGGACGCCTGCGGGGTCTTCGGCGTGTGGGCTCCCGGCGAGGATGTCGCCAAACTGACCTACTTCGGCCTCTACGCCCTGCAGCACCGCGGCCAGGAGTCGGCCGGCATCGCCGTGAGCGATGGCCACCACATCGTCGTCTACAAGGACATGGGTCTGGTGTCCCAGGTCTTCACCGAGGCGAGCCTAGAGACGCTGCAGGGCCACCTCGCGATCGGCCACACCCGCTACTCCACGACCGGCGCGAGCTGCTGGGAGAACGCCCAGCCGACCTTCCGCGCGACGGCGACCGGTCACCTCGCCATCGCGCACAACGGCAACCTCACCAACACCCCCGAGTTGGCCGAGCGCGTGGCGGCGCTCGAAGACGGTCGCGGGGAGTTGCCCCTGGGTACGCCTAAGCCGACGCGGGCGACCTCCGACACCGAGCTCGTCACCGCACTCATCGCCGCCCACCCCGACGTATCGCTCGAGGTGGCAGCCATGAAGGAGTTGCCCAAGCTGCAGGGCGCCTACTCCCTGGTCTTCATGGACGACACGACCCTCTACGCCGCCCGCGATCCCCAGGGCATCCGCCCACTCGTCCTCGGCCGCCTGGAGTACGGCTGGGTCGTGGCGAGCGAGACCGCGGCACTCGACATCGTCGGGGCGTCGTACGTCCGCGAGGTCGAGCCGGGTGAGCTCGTCGCCATCGACGAGCACGGCCTGCGCGCGCACTGCTTCGCCAAGCCCGAGCCCAAGGGCTGTCTCTTCGAGTTCGTCTACCTTGCGCGTCCCGACACCACGATCTCCGATCGCAGTGTGCAGGCGACGCGCGTCGATGTCGGCAAGCGCCTGGCGCGCGAGTATCCCGCCGACGCGGATCTCGTCATCCCGGTGCCGGAGTCGGGCCGCTATGCCGCGATCGGCTACGCGCAGGAGTCGGGCATCCCCTTCGCCGAAGGACTGGTGAAGAACGCCTACGTCGGCCGGACCTTCATCCAGCCCTCGCAGACGATTCGCCAGCTCGGCATCCGGCTCAAGCTCAATCCGCTGCGGGAGGTCATCGCAGACCAGCGGCTCGTCGTCGTGGACGACTCGATCGTGCGCGGCAACACCCAGCGCGCCCTCGTGCGCATGCTGCGCGAGGCCGGTGCCCGCGAGGTGCACGTGCGCATATCCTCCCCGCCGGTGAAGTGGCCCTGCTTCTACGGCATCGACTTCGCCTCGCGGGCCGAGCTCATCGCCAACGGCCTATCGGTGGAGGAGATCTGCCGTTCGATCGGTGCCGACTCCCTCGGCTACGTCTCCCTAGATCAGCTCGTCGAGGCGACGACGATCCCCAAGCAGGACCTCTGTCGCGCGTGCTTCGACGGGGTCTATCCCGTGCCGATCCCTGAGCCCGAGGTCATGGGCAAGCACCTGCTCGAGGGCTTGGAGAAGAGGGTCTCTACGACCGCGCACATCGACGCCCTGCAGCACCCCTGATGGTCAGCTACTCCGACGCCGGCGTCGACGTCGAGGCGGGTGAACGCGCGGTCGCGCTCATGCGCGACGCCATCGCCCGAGCCACCCGGCCGGAGGTGGTCGGCGGCTTCGGCGGCTTCGCCGGGCTGTTCGACGTGAGTGCGCTCAAGGGGTACGCCCGGCCCCTCCTCGCGACATCGACCGACGGTGTCGGCACCAAGGTCGCAGTGGCTCAGGCGATGGACATCCACGACACGATCGGCCAGGACCTCGTCGCCATGGTGATCGACGACATCGTCGTGTGCGGTGCGGAGCCGCTCTACATGACCGACTACATCGCCACCGGCAAGGTGTTGCCCGAGCGCATCGCCGCCATCGTCGCGGGCATCGCGCGCGGCTGCGAGATCGCTGGCTGCGCACTCGTCGGCGGCGAGACCGCGGAGCATCCGGGCCTGCTTGAGCCCGATGAGTACGACGTCGCCGGTGCCGGCACGGGAGTCGTCGAGGCCGATCGCCTCCTCGGCCCGGATCGCGTGCGCTCAGGCGATGTGGCGATCGCCATGGCCGCATCCGGCCTGCACTCCAACGGCTACTCCCTCGCGCGCCGTGTCCTGCTCGGTGACGGTGGACCCGGCCTCTCGGCGTACATCGACGACCTCGGCCGCACCGTCGGCGAGGAGATGCTCGAGCCGACGCGGATCTACGCCCAGGACTGCCTCGACCTCACGGACAATGTCGAGGTCCATGCCTTCAGCCACATCACCGGGGGCGGTATCGCGGCCAACCTTGCACGCGTGCTGCCCGCGCACCTCGCGATCGATGTGGACCGCTCGACGTGGACTCCGCCCGCGATCTTCGCCGTCATCGCCGGGCACGGCGT
>JAULZJ010000304.1:0-17207 GCA_032117435.1 Candidatus Nanopelagicales bacterium
ATGCACTTCGGCACTTCCAGGAGGAACTCGAGACGATCTTCCAGGGCAGTCGCGCCGCGAGCGCTGCGTCCTCCTCCGACTTCAGCGAGGGTGCGGAGGAGGTCGTGCGCACCGGCCAACTCGCCCTGGCTCCCATGGGACCTGCCGGCGACATCCTCACCGGCATCACCCAGGAGATGGTCGACTGCGTCGTCGACTCCCAGCTCAGCATGCCGGAGGACTTCACCCTCCATCCCCGACTCGCACCGCAATTGCAGCGGCGCGCCCAGATGGTGGCCGATGACACCATCGACTGGGGCATGGGCGAGGCACTGGCCATCGGCTCGCTCCTGATGGAGGGCCGCTCCGTGCGGCTCGCGGGGCAGGATTCTCGCCGCGGCACCTTCGGCCATCGTCACGCGGTCATCGTCGACAAGGCGACGGGCTGGCAGTACAAGCCACTGAAGCGCTGTTACCGCGACGGGGCCAAGCTCTGGGTCTACGACTCACTGCTGAGCGAGTTCGCCGCCCTCGGCTTCGAGTACGGCTACTCGGTCGCGCGCCCCGACGCCCTCGTCATGTGGGAGGCCCAGTTCGGCGACTTCGTCGACGGGGCGCAGACCATCATCGATGAGTTCATCTCCTCGGGCGAGCAGAAGTGGAATCAGCGCTCGTCACTGGTCATGCTCCTGCCCCACGGCTTCGAGGGCCAGGGACCCGACCACTCCTCCGCCCGCGTCGAGCGCTTCCTGCAGCTGTGCGCCGAGGACAACATGACCGTGGCCATGCCGTCCACACCGGCGTCCTTCTTCCATCTCCTGCGCTGGCAGGTGCATTCACCGCTCATTCGCCCGCTCGTGGTCTTCACGCCCAAGTCGCTCCTGCGTGCCAAGGCCGCGACATCGCCGTTGTCGGCCTTCCTCGACGGTCACTTCCAGCCGGCGCTGCCCGACCTCACCGTGGATCCCGACGGGGTCGAGCGCATTCTGCTGTGCAGCGGCAAGGTCTACTACGACCTCGTCGCCGAGCGGGAGGCTCGAGGTGACACCCGCACCGCGATCATCAGGCTCGAACGTCTCTACCCGCTGCCGTGGCGCACACTCCCGGCGATGATCGACTCCTATCCGGCTTCAGCGAGCATCCGCTGGGTGCAGGAGGAACCAGCCAATCAGGGAGCCTGGTCCTTCATCGCGATCAACCTCCCGAGCATCATCGGCGATCGTCCGATCGAGGGCGTCAGCCGACCGTCGTCGTCATCACCGGCGGTCGGCAGCCACCACCGCCACGAGGAAGAGCAGCACGCCGTCGTCCAGGCGGCGTTCGCGTAGCCCATGTACTTCACCGACCGAGGCATCGAGGAGCTCCAGCGCCGCAGGGGCGACGAGGAGGTCACCCTCGACTGGGTTGCCGAGCGGATGCGTGAATTCGTCGATCTCAATCCGGACTTCGAGGTCCCGGTCGAGCGTCTCGCCACTTGGCTGGCCCGACTCGACGATCCCGAGGACTGATCCGAGTCCCGGCCCCGCTAGCGGCGAGCGACGCCGTCCGCGCGTGCCGCCGACGCGACCGCGCGCGGCACCGCCACTCCCACACGCGGATCGAAGACGCTCGGCACGATGAGGTCGGCGGCGACTTCATCGGCCACCACATCCGCGATGGCCTGGGCCGCGGCGAGCTTCATGCCCTTGGTGATCGTCGTCGCGCGCACGTCCAGCGCCCCCCGGAAGATTCCGGGGAAGGCGAGGACATTGTTGATCTGATTCGGGAAGTCGCTGCGACCCGTGGCGACGACGGCCGCCGTCCGCATGGCGACCTCGGGATGGATCTCGGGGTCGGGATTCGCCAGGGCAAAGACGATCGACCTGGGCGCCATCGACGCGACAGCGGCGTCGGACACCTTGCCGGCGGACAGCCCGATGAATACATCGGCGCCTGCCATCGCTTCCTCGATCGAGCCTTCGATATCGAGTCGGTTGGTGCGCGCAGCGAGCGCGGCCTTGACGGGCGTGAGGTCCTCGCGCGAACTGGAGATGATGCCCACGGAGTCGCCCACGGCGATATCGCCGATTCCGGCCTCGAGCAGGATGTCCGTCACGGCGACACCCGCAGCACCAGCACCCGAGACGACGGCGCGGAGATCGGAGATGGGGCGCCCGACAACGCGCGCGGCGTTCAGCAACGCGGCGAGGACCACAACAGCCGTGCCGTGCTGGTCATCGTGGAAGACAGGAATGTCGAGGGCCGCGTCGAGGCGCTCCTCGATCTCAAAGCATCGCGGCGCGCTGATGTCCTCGAGGTTGACGCCGCCATACGCCGGCGAGATGCGCACGACCGTCTCAATGATCTCGTCGACATCCTTCGTCGCCAGGCAGATGGGCACGGCGTCCACGCCGCCGAACTCCTTGAAGAGGAGCGCCTTGCCCTCCATCACCGGTAGGGCAGCCTCCGGCCCGATGTCGCCGAGACCGAGCACGGCCGTGCCGTCGGTGACCACCAGCACGGTGTTGGACTTCCAGGTGTACTCGCGGGCGAGCTCGGGATTCTCCGCGATCGCCGTCGACACTCGCGCGACGCCGGGGGTGTAGGCCAGGGCCAGGCCCTCGCGGTCGCGGATGCGAACGGTCGGCCGTACCTCGATCTTGCCCCCCTGATGGAGGGGAAAGGCCGGATCGATGGGGTTCGCACCGTCGCTCATGGAAACGTAGTCAACCACCGCGGCGCGGAACCCGCCTCAGCGGCAGTGGGCGGTACCTCAGCACGAGGCGGCCCAGCACCGCTTCGTGCGCGATGGGACCGAATGCGCGGCTGTCGCGACTGCGCCCGGCGTTGTCTCCCTCGACCCACCAACCATCGCCCTCTCGCCGCGTGATCCGCTTCACGGTCAGCAGATCATCGGCACCGGGCGGACGGACGACCACCACGTCACCGACGCTGACCTTCGAGGTGTGCCGCGCCAGCCACCACTCCCCAGCGCGCAAGGTCGGTGCCATCGAGTCTCCTGCGACGGCGACGGGGAACCAGGGCAGTCCGGCCATGACCGGATCATGCCCCAGCACCGGATGCCAGGGCGAGCCAACCGGACTAGGGTGGGGCTTACAGCGCACAGCGCCCCGGACGGAGGAAAGATGCTCACTCGGCTCACCGCGTGGCTCACGCCGCGCACCACGGTCCACGCCCACTGCGACCTTCCCTGCGGTGTCTACGACCCCGCACAGGCGCGCCTCGAGGCGGAGTCCGTCAAGGCATGCATGGAGAAGTACCACGCTTCGGACGACCCGATCTTCAAGGAGCGCGCGATCTCCATCAAGGAGGAGCGCTCCCACATGGTCAAGGAGCACCTGTGGGTGCTGTGGACCGACTACTTCAAGCCCCCGCACTTCGAGAAGTACCCCAATCTCAACCAGCTCTTTAATGAAGCGACCAAGCTTGCCGGTGCCGGCGGTACCAAGGGCACCGTCGACGTTGCCGTGGCCGACCAGCTGCTCGGCAAGATCGACGAGATTTCCACCATCTTCTGGGAGACCAAGAAGGCCTAGGGGTCGGAGGGGACCCTCGCGCGAGGAATCGCGTCAGGGTCCCCTTTGCTTTGAGCAGTTGAACCCAGCCGGGGTGCCGATTCGCTTCAGGTCCTGACAGAAGAAGGTGGCGTCTCAAGCGGCGTCGATCGGTGCTCGAGGGGCCCGGACGAGCGCCACCCCGAGCGTGGCGACGGCGAATCCCACGAGCGCGAGCACCGGGAGGTGCTCGCCAAAGAGGATCCAGGCCTCCAGGAGCGTGACGGGAGGCACGAGGAAGTACAGGCTCGTGAACCCCGAGGCGGTCCCGCGGCGGATCAGCCAGAACATCAGCAGGATCGCGCCCACCGACAGCACCAGGACCATGTAGGCCAGGACCGCCGCGAATGTCGGAGTCCAATCGATGCTCAGCGGCTCGGTGAGTGCGGCGCCTGCCAGTAAGACGATCGTGGCCGCGGCATATTGCACCGTGTTACCGGCGAGCGGGGGGATGTCATCGCCCCACTTCTTCTGCAGCAGCATGGCTGCCGTCGTGCCGCCTAGAGCGACGATGGCGGCCAGGGCGGCCGCGGGAGGCGTCTCGCCGGAGGTGAGTCCCGGTGCAAGCACGATGGCGGCGCCGAGGAAACCGAACGCAAATCCGAGCCACTGTCGAGCGCGAACCTCTTCGCCCAGTGCTGGGCCGGCGAGGATCGCGACGAGGATCGGCTGAAGGCAGACGATGAGCGCCGTCACGCTGACGGCCAGGCCGAGATCGATAGCCATGAAGAGGCCGCCCAGATAGACGGCGTGCAGCAAGATCCCCACGACCGCTGATCGCGAGTACTGGCGGCGACGCATCAGATGCGGCGATCGCAGGGCAAGGACGAGCAGGGTGAACACTGCCGTGGCCAGTGCCATGCGCACGCCGAGAAGTGTGAGCGGGGCTGCGTAGGGCAGGCCGTAGCGGGCGCCGATGAAGCCGGTGCTCCAGATGACAACGAAGGCACCGGGTGCGACTCGTGCCCACACCTTCACGTGGTCAGAGTAGGGCCCGCGCCCCTACGTCCGACACGTCCGCTGCGTCCCCACCAGAGATGGCGTTCGCATCGCTACCAGGCCTTGGCGGCGTGCTCGGCAGTGCGGAACGCCAGAGCCATGATCGTGAGCACCGGATTGAAGCCTCCGTTGGTCACATGCACCGAGCCATCGGCAAGGTAGAGGTTGTCGTGGCCGTGCACCCGGCTCCAGCGGTCGGTCACCGACGTCGTCGGGTCATCGCCCATGCGGCATGTGCCGGCCTGGTGCTGCCCACCACTGAGCTTCAACCGCGGAGGCGACCCCCAGATCCGCTCCGCACCCGATGCGGCCAGCCACTCCCGCGAGCGGGCGTACATGAACTCGGCCGTGCGCACGGTCTCGGGATGGGTCGCGCCCGAGAGACGCACAACGGGGATGCCCCAGCGGTCGCGCACCTGCGGGTCGAGGGTCACGCGCGCATCCGGGCTGGGGATCTCCTGCACCGGACCCATCACGCGCGCCACGCGGGTGTAGTTGTCGCGCATGAAGCGCTTCGCCTCGGCACCCCACCTGGGCAGATCCGGCGGCAGATTGCGCGCCCAGAAGATGATCGGCAGCACCACGAACTCATCGGCGATCATGCCGCCACCGATCAGGTCGGCGTTGCCGTGGTTGAACTGCGTGATCGCGGTCGTCACGCCCGGCCCGATGCCGTCGTGGACGGGCTCGGACATCAGGCCGACGGCGCCGGGGTAGTAGTGACCCTGCAGGTTCCGGCCCACCTGATCGTGATCATTGCCCAGCCCGCGCGGATGCTCCGGGGAGCGTGAGTTCAGCATGAGCCGGGCGGTCTCGATCGCGCCAGCGGCCAGCACCACCACCTCCGCGCGGGCACTCTGGCGCTGGTCGTCGCGGTCGAAGTACGTCACACCGACCACCCGGCCATCGACGGTGTCGACCTGCTCCACCATGGCCTCGGTCACCACCTCGACCCGGTCGGTCGCGCGCGCGCGGGCCAGCAGGGTGTTTTGGCTGTCGTTCTTGGCGTCGACCGGGCAGGCGAAGCCGATGCAGTGCTGGCAGTGGATGCAGGCCGGCCGACCGAGGTACGGCGTGCTGTTGATCAGCAGCGGCACGGCCAGGGTCGGCCAGCCGAGCGCTTCCGCTCCGCGACGCATGACCTCGCCCTGGCGATTGAGTTGCACCGGCGGCATCGGGAACCCCTTAGCCCGCGGCCAGCGCTCGGCACTTCCCGTACTGTCTCCCGACACCCCGATCTCCCACTCGGCGCGCTCGTAGTACGGCGCGACGTCGGCGTAGCCGATCGGCCAGTCGGCGAGCGAGCTCCCGGCTGGTACGCCGTAGGTGCTGGCCATCGCGAAGTCGAGCGGCAGGTAGCGCCAGGCCTGCGCGCCGTAGACCCGCGCACCACCACCCACGCCGGTGGCGTTGTTCTGGTAGGCATCTTCATGTGGGCTGAGCGTGCGCTCGTGGCCATCCTGATCCACGAGCACGCGCGGATTGCCCTCCAGGCTCGGGCCGGTGTTGTGCCCGTAGCGCGAGTAGCGGTGGTTGCGCAGGTGGTCACGCGGGACGTCGTCGAAGGCGAGCTCGCGGCCGCGCTCGATGAGCAGCACGCTCTTGCCGGCCTCGGCCAGCACACCGGCGGCGACCCCGCCACCTGCCCCGGCGCCCACGACGATGACGTCGTAGGTGCTCATCCGGTGACCTCGAAGCCGATCATGCGCCAGGACACACCGTCGCGGTTGCCACCGTTGCCCGGATCGCCATAGAAGCCCTCGGCAGCGTGCTCGGTCGCAGCGCGGAAGAACTCGGCCGGGTCGACGGGCCAGTCGGTCGCCACTTCACCCGCCTCGACTCGGCGCAGCAACTCATCCTGCGCATCGGGTCCGAGAGCGGCGTAGCTGACTCCGGCCGCGGTGCGAGCCTCGACGTCAAGTGCATCGAGCCCGCCGCGGTACAGGTCCACCACGTGACTCAGATCGGCCACGAACTGGCGGTCAAGGTAGTCGCCGACCCCGGCGTCCCAACCGCCGGGGAAATCGTCGGCCGGGATGATCCGGTCGACGAGCGCGCGCAGCGCGGCCCGCTGAGGCTCGGTCAGCATGGTCGGGTTCCCGGCACCCTTCTCGGCTCGCTCGCGTGGATTCGGATCGACCCGAGCGTAGCCCCGAACGCTTGCCAAAGCGCTTTTTCTTGACTTAGATACCGGGCATGAGCCAGCCACCATTCCCGCCGCCTACAGACTTCCCCGAGTACAACCCCGAGGACTTGTCGGGCATGGGGGTCTTCACCAAGCGGCCCGATCTCCAGGGGGATCGACCCCCGGGCTTGATCGACCTGCGTCGCTACATGTTCCAGCTCGGCATGTCCGGCTTCCAGACCTTCGTCGGCGCGCCCATCGCCCTCACCCCCGCCGACCTCACGGCGGCCGGCGTCGAGGTCGCCATGATCGGCGCGGGCTTGGACTTCTCCTACGGCATGAGGGGGTCGGCGTTCGGCCCCAAGATGGTGCGCAACGGCGAGATCTACATGCCTCCCGGCTACGGCACGCCGCACCAGCACACGCGCGTCGATCCAATCACCGAGCTCGTGCTCGCCGACTACGGCGACGCTCCAGTCAACAACATGTCGCTCTACTCCTCCATCGAGCCCATTCGCGCGCTCGTGCGCGAGGTCGCCGAGACCGGTGCGATCCCCTTCATCGTGGGCGGCGACCACTCGCTCATGTACCCCAACGTCGCCGCCATGGCGGACGTCTACGGCAAGGGCAACGTCGGCGTCATCCACTTCGACGCCCACTACGACGCGACCGACGCCGGGCTCGGACTCAACCTCACCCACGGCACGCCCGTGCGCCGGCTCATCGAGCAGGGTCACGCCTCCGGCCACAACTTCATCCAGGTCGGCACCCGAGGCTGGGCGCCCAACGACAAGGACCTGGGCTGGATGCGCGACCAGGGCTTCCGCTACCACAACATGGCGCAGGTCGATAAGTTCGGCTGGGACTGGGTCATGGAGCGATCCATCGAGGAGGCCGGCGACGGCACAGAGTATCTCTACATCTCTATCGACATGGACGTCTTCGATCCGGCCTACGCCCCAGGCACCGGCACACCCGAACCCAACGGCCTCACCCCGCGTGAGCTCTTCCCGATCCTGCGCCGCCTTGGCGCCGAGAAGAACGTCGTGGGCATCGAGCTTGTCGAGCTCAATCCCTTCGCCGACTCGACGTACGCGACGGCATTGGTGGCCAACCGCGTGATCCGCGAGGTGCTCACCGGCATCGCGATGCGCAAGATGGGGATCACCGATCCCTACTACTTCGCCGACGTGGCCATCGATGGCGGCCAGGGCCAGGACTGGCCGCCACGCTGACCGCATCCACATCAACCCACATCGCGAAGGGGTAGGCCGATGTCATCAGATGACAACCTCCTCGACGGTCAGGTGCCCGCGGACTGGTGGCCCTGGCGCGACCCTGACAACCCCTTCGTCACCCTGCTGCCACCCGACAAAGATGCGCTCACCACGCGCCGCGACACGTCGCAGGATCCGGCTCGCGAGTCGGGGCTCTTCAATCCGCAGAGGTACGCCGGCGGTTACATGACGCTCGGCGGATTCCCCACCTTCCTCGGTGCCCCGATCGCCCTCAACACCGAGGATCTGAGGGCGGGCAACGTGGATGTGGCGCTCGTCGGCATGACCATAGAGGACAACCCCATCCCCGGCGCGAGATTCGCGGCCAACTCGATGCGCACTCTTTTCGACTTTATGGGCTTCCCCTCCGGCGGCACCGACCAGTACCTCGGCATCGACTGGGGCACCCTGCAGCTCGCGGACTATGGCAACATCGCGAGCTACGCCAACCAGAATGAGCGGTCTCTGGAGGAGATCCACAAGGTGATCTCCGAGATCATCGCGGCAGATTCGATTCCGATCGGCGTCGGCGGGACCCACCTGCAGTCCTACAGCTTCCTCACCGCACTTGCGCGCAAGTACGGCCCGGGCAATGTCGTCATCCTCCATATCGACGCCCATTACGACACGTATCTCTCGGACATGGGGCGCATGGTCCACAACGGATCCTTCCTGCGCGTCGCCATCGAGAAGGGGATCCTCAAAGGCCCCGACCTGATCCAGGTGGGCTTGCGCGGCCAGGGACCGAGCGAGAAGGACTACCAGTGGATGCGCGAGAACGGCCTTCGCTCCCACTTCCAGGCCGAGGCCGACACGCTCGGCTGGGACGTCGTACTGCGCCGGATCCTCGAGGACATCAAGGGACGGCACGTCTACCTCTCGTTCGACGTCGACGGAGTGAGCCCGGCCTACGCGCCGGGAGTCACCACGCAGGATCCCGACGGGATGACCGCCTCCCAAGCTCTCCAACTGGTCCGGGCCATTGCGATCGGCAGCGATGTCGTCGCCGCGGACTTCATCGAGTACACGCCACTCCTCGACGACCGGCACATGACGACCGGCGTGCTCATCGACCGCCTCATCCGGTCCCTGCTCGCCGGCATCGCGGCCAAGCGGCAGGGGATCACCGATCCGCTGTACGTCGATCCGCGACGGTTGGACTATCGGGCACCCTGAGAGGCGTCTAGGCCGCGCCCATGGTGTCACTGACGACGGAGACGACCTTCCAGACTCCGTCGATGCGGGCAAGGCTGAAGACGTCCATCGCGGAGACTAAGCGGTCGGCGAAGTTCATCGTGAAGGGCTGGTGCACAACGGCGACGTCACCATAGATCTGCGTCGTCCCATCCCCCGGGGTTTCCGAGTAGCCCTGCGCCCCCAGGTCGTTGCGCATCTGGGACTCGGCGTACTCACGCAGGCCCATGATCGAGATCTGCGGATCCTTGGGGAACACACGCAGCGCCAGGATCGCCTCGGGTGCGAACGCCGAGTCGAAGAGCGCCCAGTCGGGCTCGGAACCCGGCTCGAACTCGAGCGCGTCGTAGGCGCGCGCGACCACGGCCGTGATGGCCTCCTCGTCAGTCACCGACTGATCCGATGGTCGTCACCTCGACGCCGACCGTCTGGGCGAGCGCATCGATGTCGGCGACCGCCGCCATCGCCTGCGGATCATCGCGCAGGTGCGCATCAAAGTGGGCCGCGATAATCCCCTGCCAGGCGAGCTTCGCCTCGGCCCCCGGCACGAGCGCCTCCATCGGCTGCACGCACTGCGCGATCAGCGACCAGTTGCCCGGGCCCTCCGGGAAGATCCGACCCACCCGCGCGACGAACTCTCCCATCCACGCCTGGCCCAACTCGATGTCGTCGACGAAGTGGTTGTGATCAGCCCGTGCCATGGCGACCACCTGCTTGCGCGTGGCTGGCACCTCCTTGAGCAGCGTCAACTGGCCGTAGAGCGGCAACAAGGAGTCGCGGTCGCCGGCCAGTATGAGCGTGGCGGGGTCGGACTTCCACGGAGCCCGGATCCGAGAGTTGTAGACGGAGCCGCCGGACATGACCAAGCCGTCGTCGTTGGCGGGACACATGGCGGCGATCGCAGCGACTCGGCCATCCGAGGTCGGCGCCACAAGCGAGGAATAGCCCCCGAAGCTCGCCCCTGTCACACCCACCCCTCCATCACGCACTGGCAGCCGCTCGACTGCTGCGGAGATAAGGAAGGCGATGTCGCCGACGCGGGCAATGGCGCTCGCCTCCGCATGGTCGACGAGATCCTCACGCCGGCCCACCGGCTCGCATGAGGTGAGCAGGGCATCCACGTCGTCCCAGGTGGTGCCGATGACATCGGGTGACACGACGATGTAGCCCCGACTCGCGAGGTGCGTGGCGATGAAGGTGGATTCACGCCGGAAGCCCGCCCAGCCGTGGATGAGCAGCACGAGGGGCGCCGGTACATCGAGTTCGCATATGGCCGCGTCGCGAACGGCCGACTGGGTGCACATCTCGTCGGGCGACGCGACGCCATCCGCGGCCCACACCGGCGGGAAGACATCCCAGGTAGCCGGGTCGAGATCCTGCCCGGCGTATTCATCGGCGGCGGGGTACCAGATCTCGACGGGGAGGGTGCGATTGCGGGCAGCGTCGTGCCATTCCTCGGAGCGCACGCCGACGGGGAATGGCCCGCGAGCGAAGGGATCGTAGGAGGTCATGCGGACACCACTTCCTGGTCGGACGCGCGGCCGAGGTCGGCGTACACCGCAGGATCACGCTGCTTGAGCCAGAGCGCCCGGAGGACGCCCGCGAGCAGCGCGACGAAAACGACGCCGACGAGCGCGGAGTTCACGAGCGCTCCGCGGGTAGTGAAGATGTCGAGTTGGGTGATGATGAGGAAGGTCACCAGCAGCAGAGCCACACCCGCGGCGGCGGGCGCGATGATGACCCGCCACACCGACATGCCGCGGCGGTCACGCGAGAAGTAGGCCACGATCGCCGCCGCGGCCAGGCACTCCATCACGGGGATCGCTACCACGGCCGGCGTGGAGCCCAGGACGTACAGATCCAGATAGGGATCAGCGCCTGCGAGCGCGAAGGCGAGGACGACGATGAGCGTGAACGTCGTGTGCGTAAGGCTCGCGAACATCGGTGAACCGAACTTGGGCGAGATCGACGCGAACCTGCGCGGGATCGCGCGGTCTCGACCCAGGGCAAAGAGGTAGCGCGTGGTCGCGTTGTGGAAGGCCAGGATTGAGGCGAACCAGCTCGTGACCACGAGGACGCCGAGCAGTGCGACCGCCCACAGGCCGAGGAAGCCATCGGCGGCCGCGAAGAACATGCCCACGGGGTCGGTGGCCGCGATCTCGACGGCCCCGGCATTGCCGAAGGCCTGGATCACGGCCCAGCTGACGAAGGCGTAGAAGGCGACCAGCACGATGATGGCGCCGTAGGTGGCACGTGGGATCGAGCGCTCGGGTGAGCGCACCTCCTCGACGTACAGCACGGTTGCCTCGAAGCCCGCGAAGGCCGAGATGACCACGGCGAGCAGGACGCCAGGATTGACCCCGAAGACCTCGGCCGGGCTGAACGCCGCGAGCGAGAGGCCTTCGGCCCCGCCGGAGATCACGATCACGGCTCCGATGACGAGGAGAATCGCGACCTCGCACACCATGACGACGCCGAGCACGCGCGCATTGAGTTCGACGCGTAGCACTCCGAGTAGACCCATGAACAGCGTGGCGATGAGGGCCCACAGCACCCAGGGCGTCTCGATGAGGAAGAACTCCAGGAACACGCTCTGCGCGAGGATCGCGAAGATCCCCACCGCGCCGGTGGCAGCGACGGCGTAGGCCACTGTCGCGACGAAGGCCGTGCCGAGTCCCATGGTCCGACCGAGCCCCTCGGAGACGTAGACGTAGAGGCCACCCGCCCGGCGCACGTGCTTGGCCATCGCGACGTAGCCCACGGCGAAGAGGAGGAGGATGACCCCGACGACGATGAACATGCCGCTGACGCCGATGCCTCCTCGGCCGATGGCCAGGGGGATCGCGCCGACGGCGAAGCCGAGCGGCGCGGCCGCGGCGACGACGAAGAAGACGATGTGACGGGCGCCGATGGCATTGCGGCGCAGATGCGTATCCCCCGAGTCGACCTGTGCGGACATCAGCCTGACCTTCCCACGAGGTGCCAAATCGCTTTGGCGTTGGTGGCCCGAGTGTGATCCCCGCTCCCCGCGCTGTCAAGCAACTTCGCCAAAGTCGCTAGCCTCAGACCGTGGTCGCACGAGTGACGGTTGCCGATGTCGCCCAGGCGGCGGGGGTGTCGATCACGACCGTGTCGCACTCACTCAGCGGCAAGGGCCGGGTCGATCCGGCGACGCGCAAGCGGGTCAGGGAGGTCGCGGCCGAGCTCGGGTACGTGCCCAGCCGTGCCGCGCGCAATCTCGCTCTCGGTCGTTCGGACACCATCGGCCTCCTCCTCCCCCAGCTGCCCACCATGCCACTCGAGGAGCTCCTTGGCTTCGACTACTACGGTCGCGTCGCGGTCGCAGCGAGCCAGGCGGCCCTTCACCACGGTCGAGCACTCCTGGTGCTCCCCGGCGTGCAGTCTGCTTCGCACCTGGCGTCCTTCGGACTCGACGGGCTCATCGTGCTCGATCCGATCGTCGACGATCCGCGACTGGCACTGCTCGACGGACTCGCCACGCGCACGGTCCTCATGGGCCAGGATCCACGAGGTGCCTTCGGCCCTGCGGTGACGATCGACACCGCGGGGAGCACCCGCGCACTGCTGGACCACTGCTGGGAGCGCGGCGCGCGGACAATCGGGATGATCAATTCCGACCTCCCGTGGTCGGCGACGGACACCGCACGTGATGCCTACACAGCGTGGTGCTCAGAGCGCGGGGTCGAGCCCCATCTGGCGATCGCGCCGGCTACCTCTGTGCAGAGCAGGCCCGAACTCGCCCAGGTCGCCAAGCAGACAGCCATAGACATGCTCCGTGGCTCCGATCGACCGGACGCCATCATCGGCATGCTGGAGGACTTCGGTCGCGGGATCGTGCTTGCGGCGCGTGAAGTGGGAATTGACGTGCCGGGAGACCTGCTGGTCGCTCAGGACATCGACGACGCGGTCGCCTCAGCAGGCGGCATCACCGCGCTGGACCTCAATGTGCACACGCAACTCAATATCGCCCTGGCCATGCTCATCGCGGAAGAGCCCCCTCCCGTCGAGGAGACCAGGCTCGTCTCCGCGACGCTGGTGTCGCGCGAGTCCACCCGCGGGCTGTCCCGCTGAGTGCCCATACTTGCCGGGTGAAGGAGGGCCAGCCGCGCGGCGTGCTCACGCTCGCCATGGTCGAGATGTGGGAGCGGTTCTCCTTCTACGGCATGGTGGCGATCCTCGTCCTCTACCTCATCCGACCGGAGGATGGCCCCTTCCCACCCGGTCCGGGGCAGGGCTTCAGCGAGGGTGACGCGGCCGCACTCTTCGGCGTGTACTCAGCCCTGGTCCTAGGTGCACCGCTTGTCGGCGGCTGGATCGGCGATCGCCTCATCGGCCCGCGACGCGCACTCGTGATCGGCGGAGTCCTCATCGCAGCGGGCCATTTCGTCCTGCTCATCCCCGGGCTCACTATCTTCTGGGCCGGACTGCTCGTCATCGCAACAGGTACAGGACTGCTCAAGCCCAACATCTCGACTGTCCTGGGCCTGCTGTACACCGACGGTGACCCGCGTCGCGACAGCGGATTCTCGCTCTTCTACTTCGGCATCAATGTCGGCGCCTTCACTGCCCCGATCATCTGCGGCTGGCTGGCGACCGCGTATTCCTGGCGCCTGGCCTTCGCTGTCGCCGGTGCCGGCATGGTCATCGGCCTCATGCAGTACGCCATCGGCCGCAAGCGCCTCGGTGACACCGGGGTCGCCGTTCCACGACCAGCCACTCCGGGGCAGCGCATGAAAGCCCTCGTCCTGGCCGTCTTCGCCTTAGCGGCCGTCACGGGATTGTTTCTCATGGCGATTGCGCTCGCTGGATTCAACGCCGGGACGATCTCCTCCACGGTGACCCTCGTCATCGTGACCGTGGCGATCGTGGCGTTCACAACCCTCCTGCGTCGCACTCCGCGGGGCGTCGCCGAGCACCGTCACATGCTCGCCTTCCTCCTGCTCTTCCTCGCAAGCGTGGTGTACTTCGCGCTGTCATCTCAGGCGGGATCCACCATCACCGAGTTCACCCAGGATTGGGTTCAACGCGACATAGGTGGATTCACGGTTCCCACCAGCTGGCTGCTATCCCTCAATCCGGTGCTCGTCGTGATCTTCGCCCCTATCTTCGCTGCCCTGTGGTCCCGGCTGGCCCGCCGAGCACCGACGACGCCGACAAAGGTGGCCCTGGCCATCGTCGGCGTGGGACTGAGCTTTCTCATCATTGCCCTACCCGGATTCGCAGCCCAGCAGGGCAACTCTTCGAGCGCGGCATGGATTCTCGCCACCTTCCTCGTGCTGACCTGGGCCGAGCTCCTCATCGTTCCCATCGCACTGTCGACGACCACTGAACTCGCTCCGACCGGACTCACCGGTCAGCTCCTGGGTCTTTGGTATCTCGCCGCAGCGGCCGGAGGGGCTATCGGTGGACAGTTCGCCCGCCTCGTCGAGCCGCTTGGCTTCGGCGCCTACTTCCTCGGCTCTGGACTGGTCGTCGTGGCTTTGGGAGTGGGCTTCCTCGCCTTCCGCTCACGGTGGTCGACCCTACTTGCGCCTATTCGCTGAGGCGTCCGACTCCGTCCGTGCGCACCAAGTCCGGGATGAGCGCCGTGGCCCACCGGGCGGCTTCCTACAGTGAGGTCCTGGGCGACCGCACTCCGCGTAGCCAAGTGACCGACTCACGGCCATTCGTGACCCTTGAGCACCTAGCCCTCGCCCTCTTTGCAACCTACGGTGATTTCGGTCCAGGAAGGGAGGTCGACCAGGCATGATCTGGGCAGTACTGGCTCTTATTGGGGTGCCGTTATGGCTGATAGCACTCGCCATCATCATCCTCATCCGCGTGCGATCGAGGGTGCGATCGATTCCCGGATCCGTCCGCTGCAAAGTGCGAAGCGCGTCTCCGGGACTCCCGAGGATTCGCGCGCGTTTCGCCCGCACCTCGAATTCCGCCTACTGGGTGCACGATGTCCTGATCGTGCACACCGGCGCCTTTCTCACGCGGTGCGTGCCCATCGGAATCGTGGAGCTCGGATCACTTCCCCGACCGTGGGAAGGTCGCTCTCGACTGCGGCCGTTCGAGTCGCCCGTCGCCATCCACCTCCAGTCGGACTCCGGTGCCGTCATCGAAGTAGTCTGCGCCGAGTCCGACGCGCACTCCCTGCTGGGCGCATTCGCGCGGCAGGTGCCACAGCGGTCCTGAAATCCGGGACTACCGGGCTCGCCGGCGGCGATTGAGCAGGACGATCAACACCACGATGGGCACGGCGACCAGGGCCGACACCGCAAGGAAGGGCAGGGCGAATCCCGCGACGGTGATGATCCCAGCCACCGTGGTGCGCAGGGCATTCCAGCCGGACTCCACACCAGAGAGGAAGCCCGGCGGAGTCCACGCGGCTGCTTCGCTGGTCGGGCTTAGGTAGACACTCAGTGTCGACAACGCCACCGAGTCCGAGAGGGCAGCGCGCTGGGCTACGAGGGAATCCAGTTCCGCCTGGCGTGCAGTGAGTTCACCCTCGATCTCGACGAGATCTTTCGTTGTGGTTGCCTGCGCGAGGAGTTCGCGAAGCCGATCGACCGACGTCTGCAGAGCCGCAATGCGTGCGTCGAGATCGACACCCTGAGCTGTCACGTCATCCGCAAGGATGCTCACGGCGGTCACCGTGCCCAGTGCACTGATCTCCTCGACGACCGCATCCAGGCGATCCGCTGGGACGCGCGCCGTGACGTCGGCGTACAGGGCCTCGCCTGTCGTGCTGATGCGCTCGTTGGCGATCCGCCCACCTGCCCCCTCGGTGATGTCCTTGATCCCACTCACGGACGCGCGCACGTCATCGACGCGCATGGACATCTCTGCGGTGCGGATGATCTCGCGCCCAGCGCTGTCCTCGACCAGTTCCTGCGCAGGAACCGGTACCGAATCTCCCGAGTCGGTGGTGCCGACAGGTCCGCACGCGACGAGCGCACCTGCCCCTACAAGCGCAAAAATGCCAACCCGCGTCCAGTGTCCGAACATCACCCCTCCTGATCCTGTTCTGCCACGTTAGGGCGCTGCGTTGGTGAATCAGGTATCCAGACGGTCACGAGTCCGCTGCACATCAGTCATCGCTTGTGACTGCGACAGATGCAGAGTCACTTGACCGTACATGCTTGCGAATGAATGGTCATGTCTGGTCAATGGCTGCTCTTCCTCTTCACGTGAGCACCTATGGGGCCCCAACATCGAATAAGTACGACGACAACGACCGAGGTGCTGTCGCAAATGACCGGCACTCACGATGGAGGACTCCGTGGACCAGATCGCTACCAAGCCAGCCATGACACAGCCAGCAATAGCCCAGCGCACGGAGACCTCCATGGCGACGCCACATCACGATGCGTGCCTGACATTGGATGTCACTAGTTTCCTGCTCGGCCGGGTCAGCATGGATGACGTCTGCCAATACTGTGTATTGACCGCCCTGGCTCCTCTCCATCCGTGGCAGATGTCCATCTACGCGGTCGGTGGGGACAGCCTCTTTCGTCTCGTAGGTTCCTTCGGCAAGGGCGAGGGCCTCGATGCCCTGCACGAGTACTCCTGCCTGGACGATCCCCACGTGGGGGCGGAGCTCCATCATGGCCAGCCGCTGGCGAGCTTCCCCCTCGTCGGAATGCGTCCCGAGCAGCACCTCAATATCTCCGATCTCCAGGACGGTCCGCAGGTCCTGTGGCCGCTCGCTACCGCGCATCGACTCATCGGGGTCATGCACGTGCGCTTCAGCCATGCGCCCGACGCTCACACCGTGTCTCGGGATCTCGCTGCTGTCGCCGGCCCCATCGCCCTCGCCCTGGACCTCAGTCAGACCCACCATGGCAACGGCACATCACCGAGCCCAAATGGCCAGGGCAATGCGCAAGGGGTCCTGACACACCCCTCGCTGATGGGCCCACTCCCGCAAGCATCGGAGCAGCAACGTGCACTATCCGTCGTTCGGTGGGGTGAGGCGCCTGACTCGGGGACAGCACCTGCACCTGCGACCAAGGATCTGACTTCCCGCCAATTGCGCGTGCTCGCTCTCATGGCCAAGGGGATGACAAACGG
>JAULZJ010000305.1:0-3346 GCA_032117435.1 Candidatus Nanopelagicales bacterium
ACCCGGTTGCTGGGAGCAGGCGCTGACGAGGAGGATTGACGTGACGGACGAGACCACCGGCCGCGATGTCGGCCGCGATCCCTATGCCGCTGCCTACGGCGCGCATGATCCCTACGCCGATCCGCACACCGCGAGCCAGGCGGACACTCATGCCTACCCGACGGCTGAGCCGTTCACCCCCGGTCAGGCGGACACACAGGCCTACCCGACGTCCAATCCCTACGCGGGCTACTCGGATCCCTACTCCGGCTACTCGGATCCCTACGCGACGTACGCCGATCCCTATGCGGCCTATGCACCGACCGCGACCGTCGCACCGCCCGCGCCCGCGCCCACGGCACAGAAGTCAGGACGCGGCGGTCTCATCGCCATCGCCTCGGCGGGTCTGGCACTGACCGCTCTGGTCGCGGGCACCGTCGGCGGGGCCGTGGGCTTCACCGTCGCGCGGATGACACAGCCCCCGGCCGCATCCGCCGCGGTGATCGCGCCCATTGGAGCGACCGGCGACCCGGTCAGCCCGCCGGCGGGCGGCAGCATTGCCGCTGTCGCTGCTGCGCTCCAGCCGTCGGTCGTGCAGATCAATGTCGCTGGCGGCCGAGGCGAGGGCACCGGCTCCGGCTTCGTCATCCGCGAGGACGGCTACATCCTCACCAATAACCACGTCACGGCCGGTGGGTCGGACATCACCGTCACCTTCAGCGACGGCGAGGTCGTCGATGCCACCCTCGTGGGTGCGAATTCCGGCTACGACCTGGCCGTGCTCAAGGTCGATGAGACCGGGCTGCCCGCCGTCACGCTCGGCTCCTCGAGCGCGCTCGAGGTGGGTGACGCGGCCATCGCCATGGGCTCGCCCCTCGGACTGCAGGGCACCGTGACCGCCGGCATCGTCAGCGCACTCAATCGTCCGGTCACTGCCGGAGGCGAAGGCGAGCTCGCCTTCATCAATGCCATCCAGACAGACGCTGCCATCAACCCGGGCAACTCCGGCGGTCCGCTCGTCGACGGCAATGGCGCGGTCATCGGCGTCAACTCGGCAATCGCCGCGCTCGGCGCCGGCCTGGGCGGACAGGCCGGCAGCATTGGCCTCGGCTTCGCCATCCCCATTGATACGGCGGCGCGCATCGCCTCGGAGATCATCGCGACCGGTCGGTCATCCACGCCGATCATCGGCGTGCAGCTCGACATGCAGTACGCCGGTCCGGGTGCGCGCATCGCTGGCATCACCGATGGCGGGGCTGCCGCCGCGGCGGGCCTGCGCGACGGGGATGTCATCACCGCCCTCAATGGCACCCCGGTGATGGATGCCACCGATCTCATCGTGGACGTGCGCGCGCTCGCACCCGGTGAAGAGGTCACCCTGACCGTCCAGCGCGATGGCACGGAGAGCGAAATCACCCTCATCCTCGGCTCGCAGCGCGACTAGCAGTCACGCGGCGGGGATTCAGACGACCGCGACCGCACCGCCGCGGCGCGTATCGGCGACCGCCGTGACCCGGCCCTCGGGATCCCGGGTCACGGCGTGGACGCCACCGAAGTAGAGATCGGGCGCAGGCCATATGCGTGCGCCCGCCAAGCCTTGGACGACCCCGGCGGGGAAGCCCGGCTCGACGTCGATGACGTCATCGCCGACGTGGAGGCGCGGGCTCGCGATGGCGGTGGTCAGGTCCTGACCCTCATCGAGGGCTCGGACGAGCACCTGCACGAGCGCGGAGCGGATGCGCTCGCTCCCGCCGGAGCCGAGTGCGAGGAGGGAGCCGTCGTCGCTGACGGCAAGGGTCGGCGCCATCATCGAACTCAGGCGATCGCCGACGGGCAGGGAGTGGAAGCCCCCCGGATGCAGGTCCGCTTCACCGAGCATGTTGTTGAGGGCGATACCCGCGGCCACGGTGCCGGATCCGGATCCATTGGAGAGGGACAGGGCTGCCACGCGACCCTCTCCGTCCACCACCGACAGATGGGTGGTGCCGCGCCGGACCTCGGCTCGCGCGGCGTCATGGGCACGGTGTCGACGCGTCGCGTCGTGCAAGGCCTTCGGCAGGGCGGGCCACGGATCGTGCGCGGGGATGAGTCCCAGTGACTCCAGGACGATGGCGCCGCCGAATGCCGGCGGTGGGTTGGTCCAGATCCAGGTGGTGCCTCGGCGTGCGCCGACGGGGGTGCGATCCGCGACGGCGTACGCACTCAGATCGGCACGCGTGACGAGCCCGTGATGCTCCGTCACCGCGGCGGCCAGCGGCTCGGCGAACGCCACCGCGGCAGGGACCCCGACGGCCAGCCTGGCCAGCACTTCGGCATATGCGGGATTGCGGAAGGGCTGACCCTCGAGCGGTGGCGTGAAGAGCGCTGCGCTGCCCGGGGTCAGCCGGAGGATCGGTCCGATGACACGGATGAAGGAGACCTGCACCTCATCCAGGATGACCCCGTCGCGCGCTGCGGCGATCGCGGGTGCGATGACCGCATCGAGGGGCAGTCGCCCTCCGGTGGCATGGAGATGAAGCAGTCCGCTGAGCGTGCCGGGCACCGCGACGCTCGACCAGCCGACGTGGAATTCCTGCTGCACGCCCGAGCCGAAGGTCACATGCAGGTTGTCCATCGGAGCAGCAGCATCGGATCCGCGGCCGCGCCCGGGCATGTCGACGAAGAAGTCCAGGACCCGTGGTGTCTCGCCGGGGCTCGCCGTCAGGCAGAAGCCACCACCGCCGAGGCTGGCGAGCGTCGGCTCCGCGACCGTGGCGGCGAAGGCGCCCGCGACAGCCGCATCGATTGCCGTGCCGCCCAGGCGCAGCATCTGGCTCGCCGCCTCGCACGTGGTGGCCGAGCCCGCCGCCACTGCACCGCGGCCGGACGGACCGGAAGCGCTGACGGCAATCTCGCGGGACACGCCCCGCACGCTATCCGGCGGGCCTAGCCTGACCACGTGGTGGAGTTCCACGCATCGGCGGGCCCGAGCCTCGGTGTCGAGGTCGAGCTCGCCGTCGTCGACGAGCGAACAGGCGCACTCGCGTGCGTCGCGCCCGCGATCCTCGAGCACGTCGGGGCCGGGCATCCCGAGGGCGAGCATCCCAAGATCAAGAAGGAGCTCTACCAGTGCACCGTGGAGGTGATCACCGGCGTCTGCACCACGGTCGCCGAAGCGCGCTCGGACCTGGCGGAGTCGATGCGGGAGGTCGAGTTCGCGGCGGCTCGCTCGGGCGCTGCCGTGATCGGCGCGGGTCTGCATCCCTTCACTCCCTGGCACGAGTTGGCGATATCCGAGGGCGAGAGATACCAGCGGCTCGTCGAGACGATCGCGTGGCCGGCACGCCGGCTCACGACCCACGGAGTTCACGTGCATGTCGGCGTGCGA
>JAULZJ010000306.1:0-2667 GCA_032117435.1 Candidatus Nanopelagicales bacterium
ACGAGCGAGATCGCACGCGTGCTGTCGAAGCGCGTCGATCTCGTCGTCGTCACCAATGCCTTGAACATCGCGAGCGAGATGGCGGCGAAGCCGCGCATCCGGGTCGTCGTCTCCGGCGGCGTCGCGCGCTCGCAGAGCACCGAGCTCGTGGGTCCATGGGCCGAGTCGGCACTGGCCCAGGCAAGCATCGGGACGGCGTACATCGGCGTCGACGGGCTCGATCTATCGGCAGGACTCACCACTCACGATCTCGTGGAGGCGCGCACCAACGCCGTGCTCCTGGAGCGTGCCGAGCGCGTGATCGTCGTGGCCGACTCCAGCAAGTTGGGCCGCGTTCTGCCGGGCGCGATCGCACCGCTCAGTGCCGTGCACGTGCTGGTGACAGATGAGGGGATCACCACGGAATTCAAGGCCGCACTTGAGTCCCTGGGAGTCGAGGTCGTCCTGGCTTAGGCGGATACGGAGCAACTGGCCTCGTTCTTGAGCCGGATGCGCAGCGCCACGGCCATGAGGATCACCGACGCCACGGCAAGGAAGGGCTGCACCGGCGCGAACCATGTCATGGCACCGGATGCGCCGAGGGCGATCAGCACGAGCTTGTTGCACACGGGGCAGCCCACCGCGAAGTAGGCGATGAAGGCACCGGCGATGCCGAGCTTGGAGGCCTTGGCCTCCTCGGCGGGCTGCTCCTCCGTGAGACCCGGCGGGCCGGCCAAGCCGGCCCTGTCGGGCTGGCCTGGCTCCTTGACGTACGTCGCAAGCAGGAGACCGCCGAGGATGCCGGTCAGGACGACGATGGGGTACGACCACCAGGTCACCTCGATCGCGCGACCGAAGATCGGGTTGGGCATGACCGCGGTGGGCAGTGCCACGAGGATCGCCGTACCGATCCCGCCGAGGACGGCAACGCGCCAGCGACGGGCGGACCACCCCGACAGGGACGGCTTCGCCGGCCCGCCGGGCCCTTTCCGGAGCGCATCGACCATGCATGCAGCATACCCCCCGGGGTACTCGGCTGTGCAAGGGGAATGAGCCAGGATCGGCGCGCTGGCAGACTCCGCGCATGGATCTCACCCAGCTCACGGCCACCGAGCTCATCGACCTCTACCGCACGGGGCAGGCTTCGCCGGTCGAGGCGATGCAGCAGGTCCTGGAGCGCGTCGAGCGCGTGGATCCCATCCTCAACGCTTTCGTCCTCGTCGATGCCGAGGCCGGACTGGCCGCTGCGCGCGCGAGCGAGGCGCGCTGGGCGGCGCATCGATCGGATGGCTCGCCGGTGGGTGCGGTGGAGGGTGTGCCGACCACGATCAAGGACATCCTCTGGACAAAGGGGTGGCCCACGTTGCGTGGCAGTCGCGCGATCGATCCAGATCAGCCGTGGGAGGAGGATGCGCCGTCCGTCGCGCGGCTGCGCGAGGCGGGCGCTGCGATGTTCGGCAAGACCACGACACCCGAATTCGGCTGCAAGGCGGAGACGAATTCACCGCTCTCGGGTATTAGTCGCAATCCATGGGACCCGTCGCGCACCCCGGGCGGGTCATCCGGGGGCACGGCAGCCGCCGTCGCCGCCGGACTCGGCCCGCTGAGCATGGGCACCGACGGCGCGGGCAGCGTGCGCATCCCCGCGGCCTTCTGCGGCAACGTCGGGATGAAGGCCAGCTTCGGCCGCGTCCCGGCGTATCCGCTGTCACCCTTCGGCAGCGTGGCCCATGTCGGCCCGCACACCATGAGCGTCACCGACTGCGCGCTCATGATGAATGTCGTGGCGCAGCCGGATCCGCGCGACTGGACGTCCCTGCCCTATGACGGAGTCGATTACCTCGCGGGCCTTGATGCAGGGATCCGCGGAATGCGCGTCGCCTACTCGCCGACGCTCGGCTACGCCGAAGTCGATCCCGACGTGGCTGCACTCGTTGTCGCGGCGGTGCGCGAGCTCGAGTCGCTCGGCGCGATCGTCGAGGAGGTTGATCCGGGCTTCGAGGATCCCCTCGACATCTCGACGGGACTGTGGTTCGTGTCGTCCAAGACGGTCTACGACTCACTCGGCCCGGAGGGTCAGGCGGTCACCGACCCCGACTTCGCCTCTCAGGCGGCCCAGGGCGCCGAACTCAGCGCGCAGGACGTGCAGCTCCTCACTCTCAAGCGCAATGCCCTCGGCACGCGCATGCGTCTCTTCATGACGCGGTACGACGTGCTCGTCACGCCATCGGTTGCGATCCCGGCCTTCGAGGCGCGGCCCGCAGGGGCGGTCCCGATGACACCCGAGTCGATGCTGTCGTGGACGCCGTTCAGCTATCCCTTCAACCTCACCCAGCAGCCAGCGATCACCGTGCCGTGCGGTCTGACCTCAGGCGGCCTACCTGTCGGCCTGCAGATCGTCGGCCGTGCGCACGATGACGTCACCGTGCTGCGTGCAGCACGCGCCTACGAGAGCGTGCACCCCGTGCCACGTCCGACGATCTGAAGACCTGCGTCGCGGGATCTGCACTCGAGTGACACTTCACCAGTCACCCACCCGCGTGCAGACGCAGAGCTCTCTGGGCCAGTACGACGAAGGCGCTAGACGTCGCCGGCGCCGTGACGCCGATTCGATAGGCCCGTGTGGGGTCCACACCGGCGTCCGTCGCCGAGATGGCGATGTCGACGCGGGCGCCCGCGGCCAGGGTG
>JAULZJ010000307.1:0-4164 GCA_032117435.1 Candidatus Nanopelagicales bacterium
CGTGCCCGACGGCACCGTCGTCCTCGATGCCCAGGGCGAGGTCCTCGCCGATCTCACCGGCAATGGCACGACGTACGTCGTTGCGCGCGGCGGTCGCGGCGGTCTGGGCAACGCCGCCCTCGCTTCGCAGCGCCGCAAGGCACCCGGCTTCGCACTCAAGGGCGAGCCAGGGGAGTACCGCGACATCGTCCTCGAGCTGAAGTCCGTCGCGGATGTGGCGCTCGTGGGATATCCCAGTGCCGGCAAGTCCAGCCTCATCGCGGCGCTGTCGCAGGCGCGGCCAAAGATCGCCGACTACCCCTTCACCACGCTGGTGCCCAATCTCGGCGTCGTCACGGCGGGTGACGTCACCTACACGATCGCCGATGTCCCTGGGCTCATCCCAGGCGCGAGCGAGGGCAAGGGCCTCGGACTGGAATTCCTGCGCCATATCGAGCGCTGCTCGGTGATCGTCCACGTCATCGACGCTGCCTCGCTTGAGTCCGATCGCGAACCCCTCGCCGATCTCGACATCATCGAGGCCGAGCTTGCGGCGTATGGGGGACTGGCCGACCGACCGCGGCTCGTCGCGCTCAACAAGATCGACCTGCCCGACGGCCGGCTCGTTGCAGGCATGGTGACCCCACTTCTTGCCGAGCGCGGTCTGCCGACCTATGAGGTCTCTGCCGTGAGTCACGAGGGACTGCGCGAGCTGTCCTTTGCCATGGCTGCCCTCGTGCTGGAGCATCGCGTCGCCACCGCAGACGTCTCGGTGCCGCGCATCATCATCACGCCACCGGCGGTCGATGATGCCGGCTTCGACGTACGTCGGGAGATGCATCCCGAGACGGGTGAGCCGATGTGGCGGGTGACCGGGGTGCGTCCGGAGCGCTGGGTGCGTCAGACGGACTTCGCCAATGAGGAGGCCGTGGGCTACCTCGCCGATCGGCTTGCGCGACTCGGTGTCGAGGAGCGTTTGCTCGCCGAGGGTGCGGCGCCCGGGAGCACCGTCGTCATCGGACCGGGCGAAGGCGCGGTCGTCTTCGACTGGGAGCCCACCATCGCGGCGGGTGGCGCAGCATCGACGGGGCCGCGAGGCACTGATCGGCGTTTGGAGGACTGGTGACTCCCCAGGCGACGCGACGATCGGTCGGCGTCGCCCGTCGCGTCGTCGTCAAGATCGGATCATCCTCGCTTACGCGCCCGGACGGAGGCTTGGACGTCGATCGCGTGGCGCGCCTCGTCGAGGTCGTGGCGGATCGCATCGACGCCGGCAGCCAGGTGATCCTGGTCTCCAGTGGCGCCATCGCGACCGGCTTCCCCATGCTCGGCCTGTCCAAGCGGCCGCGTGACCTCGCGACCCAGCAGGCTTCTGCCAGTGTCGGGCAGGGTGTGCTGCTGGCCCAGTACTCCCTGTCGTTCGCGGCGCGTGACATCACGGTGGGCCAGGTGCTACTGACGGCCGATGACATGACGCGTCGCGCGCACTATCGCAATGCGCAGCGCACGCTGGACAAGCTCATCGAGATGGGTGTCGTGCCGATCGTCAATGAAAACGACACCGTGGCCACCGATGAGATCCGACTCGGCGACAATGACCGCCTCGCCGCACTCGTCGCACACCTCGTGCGCGCTGATGCCCTCGTCTTGCTGTCCGATGTCGACGGGCTCTACGACGGGCCGCCCGGCAAGGGCGGCGCGACGATGATCACCGAGGTGCGCGACATGGAAGAGCTGGTGGACATCCTTATCGGCGGAGTCGGATCGGGTGTCGGCCTCGGGGGCATGACGACCAAGGTCGAGGCTGCCCGCATCGCCACGGCGGCGGGGATCCCGGTGGTGCTTGCCCACTCCGCAGCGGCCCGCGAGGCCCTGGCCGGAGAGGACACTGGGACGGTCTTCCTGCCCACGGGACGGCGTACCCCCACCCGCCTCCTCTGGCTCGGACATGCCAGCACGCCCCAGGGGCGACTCCACCTCGACGCGGGGGCGGCGCGCGCCGTCACCGTGCGTCGCGCCTCGCTCTTGCCGGCAGGTGTCACGGGAGTGGATGGTGAGTTCACAGCAGGTGACCCGGTGGACCTTCTTGACGAAAGCGGCCACACGATCGCTCGCGGGCTGGTCAACTACGACTCAGCGGAACTCCCCGGGCTGCTCGGCCGATCCACCAGGGATCTCGCCAGGGAGCGCGGACCGGAGTACGAGCGCGAGGTCGTCCATCGCGATGATCTCATCATCCTCCGGGGAGCTCCGCGCGAGTGATCGAGGAGGCGCACATGACAGCCCCGGAGCATGCTGCGTCGACATCATTGTGGTTTGTCACTGTCACTGTCGCTGGCCGTGTAGTTGATGCGCAGACGATCAAGGCCGGTCTCGAGCGCCTATCGCACGAGCACCCCTTCCTGCTGTCGGGACGCTACGCCGCGGATCGCGCGGAGGTCCGCTACTGGGAGGAGGGTGCTGATGCCCAGTCCGTGCTCGATCTCGCCGTCGGTCTGTGGCAGGAGCACCGCGGGTCCGCGGGGCTGCCCGACTGGGATGTGGTCGGCGTCGAGGTCATCGATCGCGAGACCTTCCACCGCCGGGGGCGCCACCTCGGTCATGGCCCGGGACTCATCGCCGCTGGCGGGGTCTCGCCCCTGTAGCCCTACCCTGGTGACATGAACGACGAACGCATGGAGATCCTCGACTGCGCCCAGCGCGGCCGGGAGGCTGCCACCGTCCTCCGCGGAGTCACCCGCGAGGCCAAGGATGCCGCGCTGCGCTCATGCGCTGCCGCCCTGCGGGCCGAGACGGCGCGCATCGTCGAGGTCAATGCCCTTGATCTCGATCGGGCGCGCGAGGCTGGCACCAGCGCCGCGCTGATCGACCGCCTCACCCTCGATGCGCCGCGCATCGACGCCATCGCCGGGGCACTCGAAGAGGTGGCCGATCTGCCGGATCCCGTGGGCGATGTCGTCCGCGGCTACACGCTGCCCAACGGCCTCCAGGTGCGCCAGGTGCGGGTGCCCATCGGCGTCGTCGGCATCATCTACGAGGCCCGCCCCAATGTCACCGTCGATGCCGCGGGCCTGTGCCTTAAGAGCGGCAATGCGGCGCTGCTGCGCGGTTCGTCTTCCGCGCAGGCGACCAACGAAGTCCTCGTCGATGTCCTGCGCGAAGCCCTCGTGGAGTCGGGACTTCCCGCCGATGCTGTGCAACTCGTGCCCGGCAACTCGCACGAGTCCGTCAAGCACCTCATGACCGCCCGCGGTCTCGTGGACGTGCTCATCCCGCGCGGCGGAGAGGGGCTCATCCGCAGCGTCGTCGAGGGATCGACGGTGCCCGTGATCGAGACCGGTGTCGGCAACTGCCATGTCTATGTCGACGAGCACGCCGACGTGGACATGGCCGTGCGCATCCTGCTCAATTCCAAGGCGCAGCGCGTCAGCGTCTGCAATGCGGCCGAGACCGTCCTCGTGCATCGCGCGATCGCCGACCGCTTCCTGCCCGCTGCACTCGCAGCCCTCCGCGAGGCGGGCGTGACCATCCATGGGGATGAGGCAATGGCCCCCTACGCCGAAGCCAGTGGCACGGCGTACCAGCCGGTGACCGATGAAGACTGGGCCGCGGAGTACTACTCGCTCGACATCGCCGCCGGGATCGTCGACGACGTGGAAGAGGCTCTCGCGCACATCCGACGCTGGTCCTCGGGTCATACTGAGGCGATCATCACGGACTCGCAGTCCGTGGCGCAGGCCTTCATCGCCGGAGTGGACGCTGCCGCGGTCATGGTCAACGCATCTACGCGCTTCACCGACGGTGGGGAGTTCGGCTTCGGTGCCGAGATCGGCATCTCCACGCAGAAGCTCCACGCGCGTGGGCCGATGGGCCTCCCGGAGCTGACCACCACGACCTACGTCGTCGTCGGTGACGGTCACATCCGGGAGTAGCCGAAGGGCCACGGGAGTGCCGCTAGGCTGGGGGAGCAGTCGGGATCCGCATCCCGCCAGGGAGGAGTGCAATGAGTCCGCTCACCGCCGCCGTCTGGGCCTCCGCCGAGGGCACCGAAGGCGCCGTCGTGTCCCCATACGTCTTCGGGGGCGTGGCGCTCGCGGTCCTGGTCGGCCTGCTAGTCGTCACGATGCTCATCAACGTCGACCGCTGATCGACGCAGAGCCACTCCACCGACATGCGCATCGGGGT
>JAULZJ010000308.1:0-4941 GCA_032117435.1 Candidatus Nanopelagicales bacterium
CCGGAGATCGCGCGGACTCGTACGAAGAGTTCACGCTCATGAGGAAGTAATCACGCGCACGCAGGCAGCATGGTGCCCGTCGCCCACGCCTAGGATCGGCAGGTCCACCGTGCGGCAGCGGTCCTCCACCACCGGGCAGCGCGGGTGGAAGCGGCAGCCGCTGGGGATGCGAGCGGGATCGGGCGGTTCGCCGGTGAGCACGATCTGATCGGTGTGTCCCACGTCCGGCACGACCGACAGCAGTGCCTGGGTGTAGGGATGCTGCGGTGACTGCAGCACCTGAGCGGTGGGCCCGATCTCGACAATGCGCCCGAGGTACATCACCGCGACGCGGTCGGCGATGTTCCACGCCAGCCCGAGGTCGTGCGTGACGACCAGCACCGTGAGCCCGAGTTCGGCGCGCAGGCGCTGCAGTAGCTCGAGGATCTCCCCGCGCACCGAGGCATCCAGGCTCGACACCGGCTCATCGGCGATGAGCACGCGCGGCTCGAGCGCGAGTGCTCCCGCGATGACAACGCGCTGGCGCTGACCGCCCGATAGCTCGTGCGGATAGCGCAGGAAGAACTTCTCCGGTGGGCGTAGGCCCGCCTTCGACAGTGCCTCGGCGACCAGCGCCTCCTCATCACCCGGCACCCTGTGCACCCGCAGCCCCTCGGCGACCGCGTCGTAGACGGTGTGCCGCGGATTCAGTGCGCCCAGCGGATCCTGGAGCACCAGTTGCACCTGGCGTCGGTAGTCCTTCAGTCGCCGGTAGTCCAGTGGCCTGCCCTCGAAGAGCACCCGTCCGCTTGTGGGCCGCTCCAGCCCGAGCAGGGTGCGCGCCAGGGTCGTCTTGCCGCAGCCGGACTCCCCGACGAGCGCGACGATCTCCCCAGAGGCGACATCGAGATCGACGCCGTCCACCGCGCGCACGCGGCCGTTGAAGACCACGCGCAGGTCGCGCGCACCCAGGATCGGCGTCGAGACCACCGCCTCATCACCCACGTGCCGTGCATTCGGATCGCCGATGCGCGGGAACGCCGCCGCGAGTGCGCGCGTGTGCTCGTGCTGCGGATCGTCGAAGACCTCGAGCGCCGGGCCTTCCTCCACCACCTGTCCGGCGTACATCACCGCGACGCGATCGCAGGTCGTGCCGAGCACGCCGAGGTCATGCGAGATGAGCACCATGCCCATGCCGAGGTCGCGCACCAGCGCGGTGAGCAGGTCGAGGACCTGCGCCTGCACCATGACGTCCAGCGCAGTCGTCGGCTCATCGGCGATGATGAGGTCGGGTGCGCACGCCAGGGCCATGGCGATCATGACGCGCTGGCGCTGACCGCCGGAGAGCTGATGCGGGTACGCCGCCGCCCGCGATGCCGGCAGCCCCACCTGCTCGAGAAGCTCCCTCACTCTCGCGTTGATCTTGCCGTCGGGCGCGGACCGGTGCAGCCGGATCGGCTCGGCGAGTTGAGTGCCGATGCTCTGCACGGGATTGAGCGAGTGGAGCGCGCCTTGGAAGACGATCGCCGCCTCGCTCCAGCGCACTGCGCGCAGCCGCCCCCACTTCATGGCAAGCACGTCCTCGCCGTCGAGCAGCACCTCCCCGCCGACGCGCGCACTGTCAGGCAGCAGGCGCAGCACGGTTGCCGCGAGCGTCGACTTGCCGCACCCGGACTCTCCCGCGATGCCGAGCACCTCGCCGCGCTCGACCGATAGCGTCACTCCGCGCACGGCGGGCATGGGCTCGGACCCGACGACGTAGTCGACGGTGACGTCACGCCACTGCAGCAGGCTCATGAGGCCGCCGCAGTGTTGCGCGGGTCGACGATGCGCTCCATCGCGCGGCCGACGAGGGTGAAGGACAGCACGACGAGCACGACGCAGATGCCAGGAGGAAGCACGTACCACCACGCGCCCTGGCTCACCGCGCCCGAGGAGAAGGCGCGATCGAGGATCGCCCCCCACGACGGCGCGAGCGGGTCGCCGAGGCCGAGGAAGCTCAGCGTCGTCTCCGACAGGATCACGATCGCGACCGTGAGCGTCGTGTTGGCGAGCACGAGCGGGAAGACATTGGGCAGCACATGCCGGGTCATCTGATGCCAGTTGCCCGCACCGAGAGCCTTGGACCGCTCGATGTAGGGGCGCCCCTCGATCGACAGAGTCTGCGCGCGGATGAGCCGCGCCGTGCCCGCCCAGGAGGTGATGCCGATGACGATGATGAGGTTGAGCGTGCTCGGGCCGAGCACGGTGGCGAGCACGATGGCCAGCGGCAGGAAGGGTATGACGAGGAACCAGTCAGTCACCCCCACCAGAGCATGCGACCCGACCCCGCGGAAGTGCCCGGCCATGATCCCGACCGAGGTGCCGATCACCATCGCCACGACGGTCGCTGCGAGACCGACCGTGAGTGAGATGCGCGTGCCGTAGGCGAGGAGCAGCAGGATCGACCGGCCGTCCTCGTCCGTCCCGAGCGGGTAGGCCAGCGAAGGTGCGTCGTACCTCTCGCCGGTCGCCTTCGTCACATCGAGTGCGTCATCAGGGATGAGCAGCGGTGCGAGGATCGCCACGACGATGAAGAAGGCGAGGATGATCAGCCCGGCCATGCCCGCCCGGTCCTGGCGGAATTCACCCCAGAATCTCCCGAATGCAGCCCTACGTCGCTGCGCCGCGATGCTCATTGCCGGACCCTGGTCACTCTCGAACCCTGGGATCGATAACCACGTAGAGCAGCTCGGCGATGAGGTTGGCGCCGATCACGGCGATCGAGAAGAGCAGGAAGATCGCCTGGAGCAGCGGGATATCCGGCCCGCGCAGCGCCTCGTAGGTGAGCAGCCCCAGCCCGGGCCAGGAGAAGACCGTCTCCACCGTGATGGCACCCGTGACGACGAAGCCGAGGGACAGGAAGATGAGCGTGATCGTCGGCAGCAGTGCATTTGGTACGGCGTGCCGCTTGCGCACCATCACATCGCGCAGTCCCTTGGCGCGGGCAAGTATGAGGTACTCCTGCTTGCGCTCGTCGATGAGCGAGGCGCGCATGACGAGCGAGTAGTCCGCGAGGTAGATCAGGGTCAACGTCGTGCACGGCAGCACCATGTGCCAGAGGACGTCCAACCAGCCCGCGGGCGTGCCGGTGTCCACTCCCGGCGACGCGATGCCGCCGACGGGGAAGAGCCCGGGCAGGCCGAAGGCGCCCACGCCGAAGATGATGAGCAACATCATGCCGAGCCAGAATTCCGGCATGGAGTACAGCGTGAGGGTCGTGCCCGTGGAGATCTTGTCGAAGCGGCTGCCGGGCTTCCATCCTGAGCGGATGCCGAGCCAGATCCCGATGATCGACGCGAGCACGATCGCCGTCCCGAGGAGCAGCACCGTCGGCCAGATGCGCTCCCCGATGAGCTCCCAGACCGGCTGCGAGAAGCGCGTGGAGTCGATGCCGGGATCGAAGGGATTGCGGACATAGGTGAGGAACTGCTCCCAGAACGGCCTGTTCAGCTCCTCGCGCAGTGCGGCGATCTGCTCGGCATCCATATTGCGACCACGCGTGTAGAGCCCGATCGGGTCACCCGGCAGCAGCCGAAAGAGGAAGAAGTTGAAGATGACCACGAAGGCGAGCGTGACGACCGCACGCAGCACCTTGCTGCCGACGACGCGCGCGGTCGATCCGGTGCCGCGGCGCGGCCGGATGGGATCCGGCTCACCGACCGCGACCTCCTGGAGGAGGCTCACTCCTTGTCGCCCTCCTGCGACTTCGAGCGCATCCGCACCAGTGCCACGACGAGTCCGACGATGACGAGAGCGGCGATCACGAGGCCGATGATGAGGCCGGTGCTTGACCCACCCGAAGTCTCCTCGGGTGCCGCTGTCTCACCACTCGGCTCGCTGGTCGCACCCGGGGACGCGCTGGACGAGGAGTCGGTGTCGGCGCTGATCGGAGCGATGCTCTCGTAGGTGTAGGTGCCGTACTGGAAGAGCAGGGACCCGCTGCCCTCGGGCTGGCCGACGACTCCGGTGAAGCGATCGGAGCGGTAGGCCTCGAGGTTGTCGTAGTAGTACGTGACGACGTAGGCGACCTGGTCGTAGAGGATTTGCTGCATCTGCTTCACGATCTCCGCGCGCGCGGCCTGGTCGGTCGTCACGGCCTGCTCCGCGTAGAGTCGGTCGTACTCCTCGTCGCAGAAGAAGGAGTCCGAGAGATCGGCGTAGATCTCGCCGCCGTCCTCATATGAGCGCTTCCCGCACGTGAATGTCGACAGCTGGTAGTCCGGGTCGGGCTCGACGACCCAGCCCCACTCGAACATGTCGAATTCCCCGCGCCCGATGATCTCGAAGAGCGCATTCTCGTCGACCGGCTTGATCTCGGCCTCGATGCCGACGGCCGCGAGGTAGGACTTGAAGTACTCGCCGGACTTCACCGACGAGTCCGAGTCGCTGCGCACGAAGAGCCGGTAGCGCATGGGCTCCCCGTCCGGGCCGACGCGCAGGCCGTCAGGTCCCATCGCGTAGCCGGCATCGTCGAGGATCTGGTTGGCCAGTGCCGGGTCATAGGTCTGCGTACCCGGATTGACGTGCAGGGTCGTGTAGAGCGGCGGGATGATCGTCGACCCCGGTGTGCCGTACCCATCGAGGATCTTGTCGACCAGCTGCTGACGGTCGATGGCGTGCGAGATCGCGAGGCGCACCTGCTGGTCCTGCATATGCGGGTTGCCATCCCCGATGGGGGCGCCGTCGGTGAGTGCCGCGCCGAGGTTGAATGCCAGCTCGTTGAAGCCGGAGTAGGACCCGGCGTACGTCGTGATGCCCTCCTGGCCCTCGAGGGTGCTGAAGACATCGGCGGTCAGTCCCTCGGCGAAGTCGATCTCGCCCTTGATGAGGGCCTGCCCGAGGGCGTCGGGGTTGTTGTAGACACGGAAGACGAGTTCATCGACGTTCGGTCGACCCTTGTAGTAATTGTCGTTGGCCACC
>JAULZJ010000309.1:0-8415 GCA_032117435.1 Candidatus Nanopelagicales bacterium
CACCTGGGTCACCCCCGCCCGGCCCCACCTCTCCCTGGCCCGCGAGCTGGATGCGCGTGCCCGTGTCGACCCCGGGTGGGATGCGTACGCCGATCGTGGTGCGCGTGCGCACGCGGCCATCGCCCGCGCACTCGACGCACGGGTGCGGGATGGTCGTGCCGAATCCCTGGCACTGGGGGCACGGGCGCGCCGTCATCACTTGCCCGAGGAAGGACCTCTGGACATTCTGGATCTCGCCATTGCCCTTGCACATCGGGCAGGTCGCGAGCTGGGTGTCGGGAGCCAGGCCCGCACCCGCGCACGCCTCGCAGCGCACCGCGGTGTCGACCTGCACCTCACGCGTGGTGCCCGTCATGGCCTCGGCGAGGTCCACCTCGAGTCGGATCAGGGCATCCTGTCCACGACGCATCCGCGGGCGCGGGCCGCGGCGCTGCCCGCCGCCGAAGAACGCGTCCACGATGTCACCGAAGTCGAAAGTCGCACCGAAGCCGCCTCCACCGGAGCGGAGCGGATCCCCGCCGAGGTCGTACATCTGGCGCTTCTCCGGATCACTCAGGACTTCATAGGCTGCCGTGACCTCTTTAAAGCGCTCAATGCTCTGCGGATCAGGGTTCACATCGGGATGGAGTTCGCGCGCGAGCTGTCGATAGGCGCGCTTGATCTCGTCAGCGCTCGCCTCGCGCGAGACGCCCAGGAGGGCGTAGTAGTCAGTGGCCACGTTGTCGAGTCTCGCCCTAGTGCTCATCCAGGATGCGGCTGAGGTACTGAGCGACAGCCGTGACGGATGCGATAGTGCCGGGATAGTCCATGTGGGTAGGGCCGACCACGCCCACGCCCGCGACGACCGAGTCGCCGCGGCCATAGCCGGTCGCAATGACACTGGTCGCCTGGAGATCCTCGACCGGATTCTCATGGCCGATGCGCACGGTCACGTCCCCGGACACCTCGCCGAGGAGGCGCAGGAGCACGACCTGCTCCTCAAGCGCCTCGAGGACAGGCTCGAGACTGATCGCGAAGGCGTCGCGATTGCGCGCGAGATTGGCGGTCCCACCCAGGACGACGCGCTGCTCCACGGTGTCCGCCGTCGCCTCGAGGAGGCTGGCTACCAGGGTGACAACGCATGGGCGGAGGGCCGCGTCGTAGGAGTCGACCAGGGGAGCGAGTCGACCAGCGAGCTCCGAGCACTTCTCGCCCAGGACAGTGGACAGCAGGCGTGCGCGCAGCAGCGCGACGTCGTCCTCGGACATGGACGTCGGCAAGTCGATCGCGCGCTGCTCGACTCGACCCGTATCCGCGATGAGCACGAGGAGGAGCCGGGTGTTGCTCAGGCGGATGAGTTCGACATGGAGAATCGTCGACTGGACAAGCGATGGGTACTGCACGAGCGCAACCTGGCGGGTGAGTTGTGCCAGGAGTCGCACGCTGCGGCTCATGACATCATCGAGGTCGACCGCGCCTGCGAGGAAGTCGGAGATGGCGCGACGCTCAGCCGATGACAGCGGCTTGACACCCGACAGACGGTCGACGAAGGCGCGATAGCCGAGATCCGTGGGGATGCGACCCGCACTCGTGTGCGGCTGAGCGATGTACCCCTCCTCCTCGAGGACGGCCATGTCATTGCGCACGGTTGCGGAGGAAACGCCGAGCGAGTGACGCTCCACGAGTGCCTTGCTGCCCACGGGCTCGCGAGTGGAGACATAGTCCTCCACGATCGCCCGAAGGACGGCGAGGCGACGATCCTCGAGCATCGCCACCTCCTTCGGTGCCGGAGCCGACGGCTACCCGTGCGGTCGCTGTCGCATTCGGCTGGCACTCACATTGTCCGAGTGCCAATGCTACGCCCTCGGGCATCATGGAGCACGCCGACGAGGAGGTCTGCGTGACCGAACCCACTCCACCGGAGCCGCAGGCGCCGGGGGCGACCCCTTCGATGCAGCCACCGCTCACGGGCCCGCTGCCCAGCGGTCCCGCATACCCGGGTCCCCCGCCACCCGGCTATGGACCGGTCCCGGCCACGGTGGTCCTCGAGCCGGTCAAGTCCCGGCGGACCGCGGGGCTGCTCGGCATCTTCCTCGGCGCGCTGGGGGTGCATCGCTTCTACCTGGGCTACCCCAGCATGGGCGTCCTGCAGATCCTGGTCACCGTCTCGACTTTGGGCATCGGGGGGCTCTGGGGCACTATCGAAGGAGTCCTCATCCTCAGCGGCATAGGCATCAAGACCGATGCCGACGGTCGACCGCTGCGCCCCTAGGCGTCACTGCGTCAGGCGGCGTACGACCGCATCGGCAAGCAGTCGCCCGTGCGACGTGAGCGCGACACGATCGTCGATCACCCGGATCAGGCCCTCCTCGGCCAAGCGATCCACCTCCTCATCGGGCAGCCCAGCCCGGTTGAGGCCCTCGCGCAGGCGCAGGCCAAGCATCACGCGCTCCAGCTCGCGCCCGGCCGCGCCCACGCTCTCCTCCCCCGCGATGGGCGCCAAGCCATCCCCTACCGCTCGTGCGTAGGTAGCCGGATGCTTCAGATTCCACCAGCGCCGGCCGTCTAAATGTCCATGGGCACCGGGGCCCGCGCCCCACCAGTCCGCATCGCACCAGTAGCCGAGATTGTGGCGGCACTCCGCACCCCGCAGGGCCCAGTTGGAGACCTCGTACCACTCCAGGCCCGCCTCCTCGGCCATCGTGTCGATGATGGCGTAACGCTCAGCCGCGAGGTCGTCATCGACCGGAGGCGCCTCACCGCGTCGCACGCGCGCGGCAAGTCGAGTGCCCTCCTCGACGATGAGGGAATACGCCGACAGGTGGTCGACACCCGCTGCGAGCACGCCTGCCACCGACCGGCGGAGATCGTCGTGAGTCTCGCCCGGTGTCGCGTAGATCAGGTCGGCACTCACATGTTCGAAGCCCACCGTTCGGGCTTCGGCAATGGCCTCGAGTGCCCGTCCGGGAGTGTGAGTGCGCTCCAAGGTCGCCAGGACATGCGGCGCGAGGCTCTGGACGCCGAATGACACACGCGTGAAGCCTCCCTGCCGGAGACCGTCAAGCTGAGCCGGTGTCACGGAGTCGGGGTTGGCCTCGGTGGTGACCTCGGCGTCCGGAGCGAGGTCGAATTCACCGCGGATGGCGTCGAGGATCCGGACGAGGTCAGCGGCGCCGAGGAGTGTGGGCGTGCCTCCCCCAACGAAGACGGTGGACACCGAGCGGGGCTCCCCGATCTGTCGCCGTGCCCACCGGATCTCCTGGATGACCGTGTCGGCGTACGTCGCCCGGCTCATGCCGCCGCCGAGCTCCTCGGCCGTATAGGTGTTGAAGTCGCAGTAACCGCACCTCGTGGAGCAGAACGGCACATGGACGTAGAAGCCGAGCGGGCGAGTTGACACACGATCATTGTCCCCCGCATGACCTGGCTTCGCCGTCGTGGGCGGCGTACCCTAACCCGAGGAAGGTTCGAACTCACGCCGAGGAGGCCCCGTGTCGACCACTCCCCCGCCCATGCCACCGGCAGCCCAGCAGCCGATGTCGGACTCCGACGCACGCCTGTGGGCCATGCTCGGGCAACTCGGCGGCATCGTCCTCGGCTTCATTGGTCCACTCATCGTCATGCTCGTCTTCGGTCCCCGTAATGCCTTCGTTAAGAAGGAGTCGACCGAGGCTCTCAACTTCCAGATCACCGTCCTCATCGGCTACCTCGTGAGTTTCGTGCTCATGCTGGTCTTCATCGGATTCATTCTCTTCTTCGTCGTGTGGGTCCTTGCCATCATCTTCTGCGTCATCGCCGCGATCAAGAACAATCAGGGCATCGAGTATCGCTACCCGATCAACATCAGGTTAGTAAAGTGATGCGGCGCACCCTCGCTGCCCTGGCCCTCTCGGCCCTGCTGGTGCCGCTTGCCGCCTGCAGTTCGCAGCAGGCCGCCGAGAACATGGTGAACGATGCTCTCGGTGGCAGCGCATCCGTCGACATGGGCGAGGACGGCGAGGTGCGCATCGACACGAGTGACGGATCCATGGAGATCGGCACGGGCGAGTTCCCTGCAGACTGGCCGACCGACCTCGCACTCATTCCCGGATTCGAACTCCTGTCCTCGGGCACGACCCCCGACGGCATGTCCGCCCAGATGTACGCCGAGGGCAACCAAGGCGAAGCGGTGGATGCCTACGTGAAGGACCTGCAGGCCAACAAGGGGTGGGCTGTGGATCCCAGCATCCCGCTGGGCACCCCCAATATGTGGGCGCTGACCAAGGAGGGGAAGGTCGCCACGATCTTCTCGGGCCCGTCGGGCAGCGACACGGTCGTGGTCTTCAGCGTCACCGACCGCTGAGGCCTACTTCTTCGCGGAGGTTTCCTCTCCGGTGGAGAGAGCGGCAATGAAGGCCTCTTGGGGCACCTCCACGCGACCCACCATCTTCATGCGCTTCTTGCCTTCCTTCTGCTTCTCCAGCAGCTTGCGCTTGCGGGTGATGTCACCGCCGTAGCACTTGGCGAGCACGTCCTTGCGGATCGCGCGCACGGTCTCACGGGCAATCACACGTGAGCCGATGGCTGCCTGGATCGGCACCTCGAACTGCTGCCTCGGGATGAGTTCGCGCAACTTGGCAGTCATCGCGACACCGTAGGCATAGGCCTTGTCCTTGTGCACGATCGCACTGAACGCATCCACGGTGTCGCCGTGGAGCAGGATGTCAACCTTCACCAGGTCCGCCGCCTGCTCGTCACTGGGCTCGTAGTCCAAGGAGGCGTAGCCCTTGGTGCGCGACTTCAACTGGTCGAAGAAGTCGAAGACGATCTCGGCAAGCGGCAGGGTGTAGCGCAACTCGACACGATCCTGGCTGAGGTAGTCCATCCCGAGCAGGACACCACGCCGTGCCTGGCACAGTTCCATGATGGTGCCGACGAAGTCTGAGGGTGCCAGGATCGTCGATCGCACCACCGGCTCGTGGACTTCGGCCACCTTGCCGGTCGGGAACTCCGACGGATTAGTCACGATGACCTCGGCTCCGTCGTCCTTGATCACCCGATAGACGACATTGGGCGCGGTCGAAATGAGGTCGAGGTTGAACTCCCGCTCGAGTCGCTCGCGCACGATCTCGAGGTGGAGCAGGCCGAGGAATCCGCAGCGGAAGCCGAAGCCCAGGGCGACGGAGGTCTCGGGCTCGTAGACCAAGGCGGCGTCGTTGAGTTTGAGTCTGTCGAGGGCATCGCGCAGCGCCGGATAGTCCGACCCGTCGATCGGATAGAGGCCCGAGAAGACCATCGGCTTGGGATCGCGGTAGCCCCCGAGCGCCTCGGTGGCGCCCTTATTGGCCAGGGTCACCGTGTCGCCCACGCGGGACTGGCGCACATCCTTGACCCCGGTGATGAGATAGCCCACCTCACCTACGCCGAGGCCCTTTGCCACCACAGGCTCGGGTGAGATGACACCGACCTCGAGCAGGTCATGGATGGCATGGGTCGACATCATCTCGATGCGTTCGCGGGTGGAGACATGACCGTCGATAACGCGTACGTAGGTGACGACGCCGCGGTAGGTGTCGTAGACGGAGTCGAAGATGAGCGCGCGCACGGGGGAGTCCGGATCACCGACAGGGTGGGGCACTGTGCGGACGACTTCCTCGAGGAGTTCGCCGACCCCCTCCCCCGTCTTGGCCGACACCTTCAGCACATCATCCGACGAGCAGCCGATGATGTGGGCGAGCTCGGCGGCGTACTTCTCCGGCTGCGCCGCCGGGAGATCGATCTTGTTGAGCACCGGGATGACCTGCAGATCGTTCTCGAGCGCGAGGTAGAGATTGGCCAGGGTCTGCGCCTCGATGCCCTGGGCAGCATCGACGAGCAGGACCGCGCCCTCGCAGGCGGCGAGTGAGCGCGAGACCTCGTAGGTGAAGTCGACGTGGCCGGGGGTGTCGATGAGGTTGAGGACGTAGTCCTGGCCATCCTGGGCGCGATAGGGCAGGCGCACGGCCTGGGACTTGATCGTGATGCCGCGCTCGCGCTCGATATCCATCCGGTCGAGGTACTGGGCCCTCATCTGACGGGCGTCGACGACGCCGGTGATCTGCAGCATGCGGTCGGCCAGGGTGGATTTCCCATGGTCGATGTGGGCGATGATGCAGAAATTGCGGATCACCGCCGGATCGGTCCGGCCAGGCTGGGGGGCGGGCACCTGAGCATCCTGTCATGGGGGGATCGAGCCGGCAGACCCGCGGGAGGCGGCCCGGGCAGGGCGATTTGGGTCCCCGCGAGCCGCCGGGTACCCTTGGGGACCGGTCCGCTGGAGATGGCGGCCCAGGGATTCCCGAGAGGCAGAGGCTCAACCGTGGCGAACATCAAGTCGCAGATCAAGCGCAACCGCACCAATGAGAAGGCGCGGCTGCGCAACAAGGCTGTCAAGTCCTCCCTCAAGACCCACGTCCGCAAGTTCCGCGACGCTGCAGACGCTGGCGACTCCGCCAAGGCCGAGGAGCTCGCCCGTGAGGCGTGCCGCCAGCTCGACAAGGCCGTGAGCAAGGGCGTCATCCACGCCAACCAGGCGGCCAACCGCAAGTCCTCGATCGCCAAGCGCGCCGCGGCTCTGTAACCCACAACATCGCACGAAGGCCCGACCCCGCAGGGGGTCGGGCCTTCGTCGTTGTGCCTGTCGTCAGCTCGCGCTCACGGGCGAGCTCGTCACGGGGATCGCGGTCACGCCGCCCTGCGGCGGGCCGCTGAGCATCGATGGCGTCCAGAAGTTGGATCCCGTCGAGCCGCTCGCTGCGGCGGTGTCCACCAGCAGCCCAAAAGTGTTCGTCCAGCATGCCTGGAGACTCTTATTGCCGGTGAGAAATTCACTGCCGATGTCGGTGCACTGCGAGGTGTTGGTCGACGTCGGCACCGTGCTCGTCCCGAGATTCCAGGACTGCGATGCGAAGACCGCCTCGAGGTTCGAGGATCCGTACAGCGTGACGGGGGTCGAGCTGAGATAGCCGTACCCGTAGTCGAGGCACTGGAAGACATTAGCGATGCTGGCCGGATAGCCCGTACACCCGAGCGTGGTGGAGGGCATCTTCGTTGTCGACTGCCATTGATTGACCGAATTGATCGTCATCATAAGGCCGGGATCCGCCCCCAGGTTCGACCATTGCATGCCGCCGCTGGAGGTCCCGATACCGACGAAGCCCTGCGCCGTGAGCGTCTTGGCGACGGTCGGCTGCGACAGCAGCAGGTCGCCGACCAACGAGAGATTCTGGACCTCATTGGCAATGGCGAACTTGTACGCCGGCTCGCTGGTGAGCAGTTGCTGCGGTGTGGCTGCCGCGAAGCCGGTTTCGGCGGCGTAGTTGAAGATCGGCAGGGGTGTCGCGGTGTACGTCGATGTGGCCGGACCCGGATAGAGCGGGAACGATGAGTTCTTCATGGTCGTTACGGAGAGGTCGACCGGGTAGGCCCACCAGACATAGTTCGAGCTGGGATCGGCCACCGCACCCGTGGGCGGGACCACGATGTCGGCTGCGACCGCGTTCTGCACCGCCCCGACGAAGAGACCCGACGCCAGGATGCGGCAGGCATCGGCGACGTTGATGGCTGTCGACGCGGGCAGCGTGCCGGAGGTCGGCAGCGTTGGGCAGGAGGGCTGCTCTCCCGATGCCGCGCTCTCCCGGAACATCTGCGCCGAGCCTGCGAGCGCGTAGGCGCTGTCGACGAGCGAGCCGATCTGCGCGTACGTCGCTTGGATCTGCGCCAGTGACGCGGCGGACAGCGGTAGGTGGCCGCCCATCGTGACCATCTGCTGGTAGTTGTAGATGAGCAGGTTGCCCGAGGGAACGCCCGCGCCGCCGACCAGGGCCTCGTAGAGCAGGGAGTAGTAGGCGTTCGACGGATCCACGAAGGCATCGGTCTGCGAGAGCAGGTCCATGCAGATGCTCAGCGGGTCGTCGCCGCTGCTCGTCCTCGCCGAGGTATACATCGTCCCGCACACCTGCGAATTGGTGGGCGCCGGATCCGTCGTGGGGGTCCACGTCGATGTCGTGGGCGTGACCGTGCTCAGGATGAGTAGGTCCGAGTAAGCCTCCTGCACGAGTGACTTCACCTTCGCAAGTCCGGAACTGTTGTACGCGGTCGCATATGCCTGCTGCGCGTCGCTGGCGTCGGTGAGGTATAACGACTGCGCATCCTGCTGCTGCAATGCACTGATGGAGTTTTGGATCGCCGTGAGCGTGCCCTGCATCTGAGTCAGGGTCGCCGCCATATCGCTCACGGTCGTGTTCAGCTGGTTCAGCTGGGTCGTGACGCCGGCCATTTGGTTCTCGATCTCCTGGTCGAAGCTCGAGTTCGGGTTGGCGCAGACCAGATTGGCGACCGGGCCAGGCGGAATCGCCGCACAGGCGGTGCTGTAGAGGGCCTTGCCAGCAACACTGGTGAGGATTGACACGATCGGAT
>JAULZJ010000310.1:0-7847 GCA_032117435.1 Candidatus Nanopelagicales bacterium
GCGTAGCCCATCGACTGCACCCGCTCTCGGAGGTGCCGTTCGCCGAGGCCGTGGGACCGCTGCAGTCGATCCGGGGCGTGGGTCCGTGGACGACGAACTGCATGTCGGGCCTGACCTGGGGCGAGCCCGACACGGTCATCACCGGGGACGCGGGCATCCCCTCCCTCATCGCCGCGACGCTCGCGGGTGAACCCCGCGCCGACGACTCCCGGATGCTCGACCTGCTCGAGCCCTACCGCCCCCACCGATACCGGGTCCTGAGGCTCGCCCTGGCAGCCCGCACTTCGCCCCGCAGGCTGTGACCTGCACCACAGCGACACGCCGGAGTTCGCCGCCGTCCCTAGGGGAGGGGACGCCGACACGCCGGAGTCAAGGAGGCGCGAGGCGCATGGGACGGATGTGACGAGTCCGTGACCTTCCTGTTATGTTCCCATGTCTATGTGGAGCGATCTGCCCGATCAGGCTGACCTTGATGACCGGCGTGCGGCCCGAGCCGAGCGTCGGGAGCAGGCGCGCGTCAGCCGCATCCGCCGCCTGTCGGTGACCGTGACCGTCCTGGCTCTGCTGGCGGTGGGCGGGGTCGTGGTCCTCGGACGTCCGGCGGCCGAGGTCGCTCCTGTCGCGGCACCCGCCCCGTCAGCACAGCCCACCCCCTCGGCGGCAGCCACCGAGGCCGAGGTGGAGGACAAGCTCCGCGAGGCACTGGCCACGGCCAGTGATGAGCCCCCGGCAGTCACCGAAGAGCCCCCGGCTGTGGAGAACGAGAGCGTGACGGTCGCTGCACCTGCGGCCGAGGAGACCCCCGCTCCCCGGGCGCGCAGCGCAGCGGCCGAAGAGCCGGCCGGCCTGGCTGCCGAGGAACTCCCTGTGGTGTCGGAGGGTGACTATGGCACCGTCGTCGAGGTCGCCCAGCGCGCACTCGACGTCGAGCCCACCGGCTACTTCGGCCCCAAGACCAAGTCGGCCGTCGCCGAGTACCAGGAGTCCATCGGCCTCCCGGCGACCGGTCAGATCGCGACCTTCACCTGGTCCGCCCTCGGCGCTGAGACCGTCCAGGCAGCACTCGATGCCGCGTCGACGGCCGACGGCTTCGTCGATGGCGAGCCGGCCGAGATCCAGGAGTCACCGCAGGCCCAGCCGGAGTCCGAGACGCGCACGGCGAAGGCGTCCGATGCTCCGGTGCTGGAGGAGACCGACAGCGGCGAGTCCGTCGCGGTCGTCCAGCGCGCACTCGGTGTGAAGCCCGCGACCGGCTACTTCGGTCCCGTCACCTCCAAGGCCGTCAAGCAGTTCCAGTCCGACAACGGCATCCCCACGACCGGCGTCATCGCGACGTACACCTGGGGTGCTCTCGGCAAGGAGAACGCCGTACGCGCGGCCACGGCCCACGCCACCTATGGCACCGTCTTCGGACCCGGAGTGTCGAAGAGCTCGGGCAATGGCAACTCCGGTAGCGGGAATGGCGGCAACGGCAGTTCTGGCAACGGCGGCGGCAACTCGGGCGGCTCCAGCAATGGCGGCGCTGGCGGCAACGGCAATCTCTTCTGCCCGGTCAAGAAGTTCTACTACGGCGATGGCCTCGGCGCGCCGCGTCCGGGTGGCCGCTCGCACGCGGGCCTGGATCTCATGGGCAGCCGCGGTGAGCCGATCTACGCGATCGACTCCGGCACCGTGACGCGTTCGGGATACCAGAGCAATGGCTCGCTGATCCTCGACATCACCGGTCCGCGCGGGATGTACTTCTACGGTCACTTCGACAAGATCCTGGTCGGGTACGGCGCATCCGTGAAGGCGGGCCAACTCATCGGCTACATGGGCGACACCGGATCGCCCGGTGCGGTCCACCTGCACCTCGAGGTGCGACCCAACGGCTGGTCGGGTGGCTATGAGGATCCGGTGCCGCTGATCAAGTCGCTCTGCGGCTGATTCCGCGGCTGAGGATCAGGCACCGAACGGCGTGAGCGTGCCCTGGTCGGTCGGCACCTCGGTCGTCGCGATCACGAAGCCGAGGTAGACCCACACGACGATGCCGAGTACGACCGACAGGATCACGAAGAGGCGTGCCGTCTTGGCCTGCTGGGCCGCTGCGGCGAGGTTGCCGCGCTTCTTCGAGCTATTGGCCTTGATGGCGAAGATGAGTGCCGGGATACCCAGCGGCCAGGCGCAGAAGATGATCGCCAGGATGGACGGGATAAGCCAGTCGCGGATGGGAGCGCCCGTGGGATCGAGCGCCGGCGCGGATGCAGGAGTGGTCGCCGGGTAGGCGGGCGGCGGCTCTGCCTCAGCGCCGGGTCGCGGGCGGGTCTCCTTGGTCCAGGAGTCGCCGGTCCAGTAGCGCTGGAGGTGGTCGGTGAAGGGGTCGTCGTACCAGCCGGCTGGCATGGGAGCGGGCGTGGTCACGTCAGCAGCCTAGGAGAAGAGCGCGCTGTAGCCGTTGAGGGCCGGCTGTCCGCCGAGGTGGGCATAGAGGACGGTCGACGACGGATCGATCTCGCGCGTCTCGACGCAATGGATGAGTGCGGCCATGGACTTGCCCTCGTAGACGGGGTCGGTGACCATGCCCTCCGTGCGTGCGGCCCGCTTCATCGCCGCGATGGTGGTCGCGTCGGGGATGCCGTAGATGCCGGCATGGAAGCGCTCGTCGAGCTCGATATCGGCCTCGGTGATCGAGCGATTGAGTCCGATCTTGCGTGCGGTGTCGTCGGCGATGCGCGCGATCTGCTCGCGAGTCGGGGCGGGCTTGGCCGAACCATCCACGCCGAGGATGCGCCGCGGCCGTGCGCCCTCCTGCTCGAGAACGGCGAATCCCGCCACCATGCCCGCCTGGGTGGAGCCGGTGACGGAGTTGACGATGATGGTGTCGAAGAACACGCCGAGTTCGGCCTCCTGCTCGGCGAGTTCGTACGCCCAGCGAGCGAAGCCCATCCCACCGAGCGGGTGATCGGAAGCGCCGGCCGGGATGGCGTAGGGCTTGCCGCCGGACGCCTCGATCTCCGCTATCGCCTGCTCCCAGCTCTCCTTGAAGCCGATGCCGAACTCCGCCTTGACCAGGCGTACGTCGGCGCCGGCGAGGCGGCTGATGAGGATGTTGCCGACCTTGTCGTAGACGGAGTCGGGCCAGTCGACCCAGCTCTCCTGGACCAGCACGCACTTCATCCCGACGCGCGCGGCGACCGCGGCGACCTGGCGCGTGTGATTGGACTGCACGCCACCGATGGACACGAGCGTGTCGCAGCCCTGCTCCAGCGCATCGGCCACGAGGTATTCGAGCTTGCGCGTCTTGTTGCCGCCGAATGCGATCCCCGAATTGCAGTCCTCGCGCTTGGCCCAGACCGACGCCCCGCCGAGGTCGGCGGTAAGCCGCTCCAGCGGGTGCACGGGAGACGGTCCGAAGAGCAGGGGGTAGGCCGGGTAGTCGAGCAGGCTGGGCATCGGGCTCCTGTATGCCGGGATGTACGTCGCAAGCGGATCGTGACGACCCTACCCAGGGCATGGATGTCCTAGTGTCGGGGCATGGCCGTCGTGCTCGCTGCGCAGCGTGTCATCGACGCGGATGACGACCGGTCGGATGGCTGGCTACGCATCGACGGCGACGTCATCGTGGAGATGGGCGGCGGTCAGCCACCCGAGGAACCGATTCATGCGTCCGTGCTGCTGCCGGGCTTCGTCGACCTGCACTGCCACGGCGGAGGCGGGGGATCCTTCACGAGCGCCGATGCGCAGCAGATCGCCCTCGCTGCGGCCACGCATCGCAGTCACGGCACGACGACGATGCACGCCAGCCTCGTCTCCGCGCCGTACGAAGACCTCCTCGCGCAGATCGACGCCCTGGTGCCCTTCGTCGATGACGGGACGATCCACGGGATCCACCTCGAGGGGCCGTGGATCTCGCCCGACTACTGCGGTGCCCATGACCCGACGACGCTGCGGGAGCCGGACCCGATCGAGGTGGGGCGCATCCTCGATAGTGGTGGGGGGCGCATACGCATGGTGACGATCGCTCCGGAGCTTCCGGGTGCGATCGAATCCATCCGCGTCATCGTCTCGAGGGGTGCCATCGCTGCCATTGGCCACACCGGCTCCGATGGCGACGCCGCCCGTGCTGCGGTGGAGGCCGGTGCGACGGTTGCGACGCACCTCTTCAATGCCATGCCGCCCCTGCTCCACCGCGATGCGGGTCCCGTCGGCGTCCTGCTCGCGGATCCACGTGTCACCTGCGAAGTGATCGGCGATGGGGTGCACATCGATCCCGAGGTCGTTGCCCTGGTCCTGTCCGCTGCTGCAGGCGGTGGTGCGCTCGTCACCGATGCGATGTCAGCGGCAGGCGTCGGCGATGGCAACTACCGTGTCGGGTCGCTCGAAGTGGTCGTGCGCGAAGGCGTGGCCCGGCTGCGCCACGGTGACAGCCTGGCGGGTAGCACGCTGCTCATGGACTCCGCATGGCGCCGGGCGGTGCGACTTGCCGATCGGACGCCAAGTCAAGCCAGTGCGGCGGCATCGGTGGCGCCAGCCCGCGTCATGGGGCTCGCCGATCGGGGGCACTTCAAGGTGGGTCAGCGCGCGGACATCGTCGCCCTCGATGACGAGCTGCAGGTCGTGCGCGTGATGCGCGGCGGTGAGTGGGTCTAGCGGGTGCCGAGATCACCGGGCGGTGGCACCGTGTGCTCTACGCGCAGGGCGGCGCCCATTGCCCCACCGAGATCGCCGAGTGCTGCACTCAGCACCTGAGGTGCCTTCTCGGGCAGGATCAGGTGCGGCATCATCTGCTCGCGAATGCGATCCGCGAAGGGCGGCCCCAGGCGGGTGCCGAGACCCCCGCCGATCACGACGGCTTCGACGTCGAGCAGGTTCACCGCGCTGGCTGCCGCCAGGCCGAGTGCCCAGACCGCTCGGTCGATGAGATGCACGGCGAGGTGATCGTCCTTCTCGAGCGCTTTTGCCCAAACGCCGCTCGACATCCTCGTGCGCCCCTTCTTCTCCATGATCGTGATGAGGTCGCTGTGCTTGCCCTTGCCGATGCGCCGACGGGCCTCTGCCTCCATCGCCGCGCGGCCGGCGTACGCCTCGAGGCACCCCTTGCGTCCGCAGGGGCAGGGGGCACCGTCGGGCTCGACGACCATGTGACCCACCTCGCCGGCTGCCCCGCGGCCCAGCCAGAGCTCATCGTGAATCACGATCCCGCCGCCCACCCCGGTGCCGCAGAAGATGCCGAGCATGGAGGAGTACGGCCGCCCCGCACCCAGACGCGATTCGGCCATGACGCCGACCTGGACGTCATTGGCGAGTTCGATTGGCACTCCGAGTGCTGCGCGAAGCGGTTCGCCCACGTCGATCGTGCCGAGCCAGTCGGGGAGATTCCCCGCGTGACTCACGGTGCCGGCATCGTGATCGATCTGGCCCGGTGACCCGACGCCGACCCCGAGGAGATCTGCGTGCGAGAGTCCCGCACCTTCCATGGCCTCGCGGACGGACGCCACGATGGCGTCGAGGACGCCGGCTGGGCCGAGGTCCTGGGGGGTGGGCATCCGGCATTGCCCGAGGACTTCGCCCTCAGGACCCACGATGACCGTTTGGATCTTGGTGCCCCCAAGATCGACCCCGGCACGCAGCATCAGCGCGACCCCTTCCCGGGCCAGCGCCCGCCATTGGCCCAGTAGCCCTGGATCTCCTCCAGCTCGCGACCCCTTGTCTCGGGTGCGAGCCGCCAGACGAAGAACCAGGCGAGCACAGCGAGGATAGCGAAGATACCGAAGGACCATGCCCCGCCGATCGCGGCTAGCACGGTGAGGAAGAACTGGACGATGATGATGTTGGCCAGGAGGTCTGAACCGAGCATCGCGCTCGAGCCGTACCCACGCAGCCGTGCGGGGAAGCTTTCGCTCGAGTAGACCCACACCAGGGCGCCGAATCCGAAGACGAACCCGATGTTGATGCCCGCTAGTCCCACGAAGCCCAGCACCGTCTGCAGGCCGGTGAAACTCGGTCCTTCCTGCAGGGCGAAGGTGAGCACCATGATGAGCTGCGCCACGATCATGATCGAGATGCCCGTCAGCAGGATGGGCCGGCGCCCCCATCTGTCGACCACGCCCATGGAGGCCAGCACGGCGACAAGAGCCAGGCACTGCACGAGAGTGGACATCAGAATCGACTGAGTCTTGGTCGTGATGCCCATGGCCTCGAAGATTCTGGGGCCGTAGGCCACCGTCGCATTGATACCGGTGATCTGGATGAAGAAGCCGAGCCCGACGACGAACACGGTGGCTCGCAGGTAGGGGCGGTGCAGCATCTCGCGGAGGCGTCCAATGCCCGTCTCCGCGACCCCGGCGCTCAGCAGGGCTAGTTCGGCATCTACGTCGGCGTCCGGATCGACCTGCACCAGGGACGCGCGGGCTTGCTCCAATCGCCCCCTGAGCACCAGGTAGCGGGCCGTCTCAGGGAGGCGGACAAGCATGGGGATGAGAAGCACGGCAGGCACGGCCGCGAGTCCGAGCATCAGACGCCAGTTGACCGACTCGGCTACACCACTGAGTGCAAGGGCGGCGAGGTAGCCGAGGATGATGCCAACCACCGCAGCCACCTGGTAGGCCACGAGGGTCGCCCCCCGAATTCGTGCCGGCACGGATTCGGCCACGAAGATCGGCACAGCCACGAGAGAGACGCCGATGCAGATGCCCAGCAGGAGTCGCGAGATGCCGAGCATGAGTGGCGTCGCGGACAAGGCGCTGGCCAGGCAGAACACGACGTAACCGGAGGCGACCGCGATGATCGTCGGCTTGCGCCCGAATCGGTTGATGATGAGGCCCCCGGCGAGCACGCCGAGGAGTTCCCCGTAGACAGTGGCGCTGACGATGGTTTCGACGGAGGTGTCGCTCGTGGTGAGTCCGAAGTAGTCCTGGAAGTACAACTGAGCGCCGGCGATGTTGGAGCCGTCGTAGCCGTAGATGATCCCGAGGGTGGCTGCGCTCAGGGCCACGACCCACGCGGAGCGTGGGATACGACGTGCTGCGACCATGTCACCCCTTCCCAAGGGAGGCTAGTGAGCAGGGCACCCCGGAGATGACGCTTCTGTGAAGTTGCCCCGCGAATGTGTGCCGCCACCTAGGGTCCGTTGTCGTGACGGTGCGCAAGACCCCGACGGGGCTCCTGGCCCTGGGTGCACTAGGCGTGGTCTTCGGGGACATCGGGACGAGCCCTCTCTATGCGTTCGGGGAGATCTTCCTCGGTGCACATGACATCCCTGCCACTACGGAGCGGGTGCTGGGGGCGCTGTCACTCGTCTTCTGGACGCTGACGCTCATCGTGTCCGTGAAGTACGTCCTCATCGTCATGCGAGCGGACAATGAGGGCGAGGGCGGGATCATGTCACTGGCCTCCCTCGCCACGGCCGCGGTGAAGCGGCACAGATCCGCGGCGATCATCATGGTCTTCGGAGTGCTCGGAGCCGCCCTCTTCTACGGTGACGGTGTCATCACCCCGGCGATCTCGGTGCTTTCAGCGGTGGAGGGGCTCGAGGTGGCCGCTCCCGCGCTGGCACCCGCTGTGGTGCCACTCGCCCTCGTGCTCCTCGTCGGGCTCTTTGCCATCCAGCGCTTCGGCACGGGCAGGGTGGGCGCGGTTTTCGGGCCCATCATGCTCGTCTGGTTCGCCATCATCGGGGTGCTCGGCGTGGTGAGCGTCGTCCAGACGCCGGAGGTCCTCGCTTCCATATCACCGGTCTACGCCGTGGAGTTCATGCTCAGCGATCCATGGATCGCCTTCCTCGCACTCGGCTCCGTCGTGCTGTGCGTGACAGGTGCCGAGGCCCTCTACGCCGACATGGGGCAGTTCGGTCGTCGACCCATTCGCGT
>JAULZJ010000311.1:0-5911 GCA_032117435.1 Candidatus Nanopelagicales bacterium
CGCCGGCGTGTACCCGCCCACCACTCTTGCGACGTACACCACCGAGCACTTCCGCCACGTCTTCGACATCAACGTCCTCGGCATCCTGAACGTCTCGGCCGCCTGCGCGCCACGGATGCAGCCGGGGTCGTCAATCGTCAACTTCGCCTCCGTCGACGCCTTCACGGTGTCACCGGGACAGTTGCTCTACGGCGCATCGAAGGCCGCGGTCGTCATGCTCACCAAGTCCCTCGCACTTGAGCTCGCGCCGAGAGGGATCCGCGTCAACGGCATCGCACCGGGCTGGGTCGACACGCCCGGCAATGCGGCGACCGGGCGCATGGCCGAAGCGGCGAAGTCCATCCCCCTGGGCCGGGTCGCACAGCCCGCCGAGATCGCCGAATGGGTGTGGCTGCTCACCGGCTCCGGCATGGCGGGCTTCGTCGACGGCGAGACCATCGTCATCTCCGGTGCGGACGTGATGCGATGAGCGCAATCCGATGAGGGCAATCCGATGAGCCTCGAGCCGCTGCCCGGCATCTCCACCGCCGAGATGGTCGTCCAGCGCATCCGCGACGCGATTCTCGAGGGCAACTTGCAACCGGGAGACCGGCTGATCGAGGCCGACATCGCCGCCGAGCTGGGCGTTTCGCGCGGCCCCGTGCGCGAGGGCATCCGCCTGCTCGCTGCCGAGGGCCTGGTCGTGCTGCGGCGCAATCGCGGCGCCGTGATCGCATCGCCCACCTTCGAGGACATCCTCGAGGTCTACGTCGTGCGGAAGGGCCTAGGCAGCCTGGCCCTGCAGCACGCCATCAGCCTCGACGCCGCCACCGCGCCGGAGTTCGACGACGCTCTCATCCTCCTCGATCGGCTGCGGGATCCGGAAGTGCAGGCCGATCCCCTCCTCATGATGGAAGCCGATCTCCACTTCCAGAGCGCACTCTTCGACCTCTCGGGATTGGTGCGCATCACCTCCGCGCTCGACCAGACCGCGCGTGACATCCCCGTCTTCGTTCGCGTCCTCGGCATCACCTACGACGAGGTCGACCACGCCTCACTCATCGAGCGCCACGACCACCTGGTCGACGCCATCCGCACCCGTCACCGCGACTCCGCCCTCCGCGCCTGGGACGACCACATCCGCTCGACCGTCGGCGAATTCGCCCGCGGCTATCCCGACGCCCAGCTCGAAGGCATCTTCGATCTCCCGCTCATGCACCACATCTTCGACCATTCCAGCCAACCTTGATCACGCAGGAGATGCCATGACCCGCTACTGCATCATCGGCGCCGGCCCGGCCGGGCTGGCCTCACTCAAGGCCATGCTCGACGCGGGCCATGAGGTCGACTGCTTCGAGAAGTCCGACACGATCGGCGGTCATTGGAATCACGACTACGACGCCCTGCACCTGATCACCTCGCGCCAGGTGACCGGCTTCGCCGACTTCCCGATGCCCGCGCACTGGCCGCTCTTCCCGCACCGAGATCAGATGCTGGAGTACTTCCACCTCTACGCCGACGCCTTCGACCTACGCCGTCACATCACCTTCGGGGTCTCGGTCGACGCGGTCGAGCCGATCGCGAGCGACGGCCCGGTGGGAGCGGCAGGCTGGATCGTGCGGACATCCGACGGCGTGCGACGCGAGTACGACGGCGTACTGGTGGCCAACGGCCACCTGTGGGACCAGAAGATCCCCGAAGTGTCCGGCACCTACACCGGCAAGCAGATCCACTCCGGTTCCTACCGCAACACCGGGGATATCGAAGGGCGTCGCGTCCTCGTCATCGGATCGGGCAACTCCGGCTGCGACCTCGCCGTAGACGCAGCGCAGCAGCACTTCGACACCCACATCGTGATGCGACGAGGCCACCACTTCCAGCCCAAGACCTTCTTCGGCAAGCCGCGCTCCGAGCTCTCCTGGATGCAGGAGTACACCTTCGAGGAGCAGGACCTCATCGCGCGCCTGATGATGCGCGTCTCCGTCGGCGAGGCAGCCGACTACCCAGGAATGCCGATCCCCGATCACCGTGCCCTCGCCGACGGCCCGCCCGTGGTCAACGACCTGCTCCTTTACTGGATCCAGCACGGTCGCATCACCGTCCGTCCCAGCATCGCGCGCTTCGACGGCATGACGGTGCACTTCACCGACGGCACGAGCGGGGAATTCGACACGATCCTGTGGGCGACCGGCTTCCACGCCTCGCTGCCCTTCCTCGACGATGCGCTGCTCGTGAAGCAGGACGATGTGCCGTTGCGCGTCGGTGGAGCAGTGGTGCCCCTCGACCTGGAGAAGCTCTACCTCGTCGGCATGATCGGCGCCCGCGGACCGCAGCCACCCATCTACCCGATCCAAGCCGACCTCGCGGTGCGCATGATCGCCATTCATGAGTCCTCACCGAGGGGATTCGTGCCCATCGCCGGTCCGCTTACTCAGGCGCAGTCGCACGAGTGGCGCATCGACATCCTGCGTCCTCTCTGGCTCGATCAGGTCGAGCAGACGAAGGTGGCCCTGAGCGTGCTCGCCGCGTCGCATCCCACCGGCGCCAACGTCGGAGCGAGTGCGTGAGCGACTGGCTCGACCTCGCTGCCCGCACCGCAGCGGTGACGGGCGGCGGCAGTGGCATCGGCCAGGGCTGCGCGCTCGCCCTGGCCCGCGCCGGCGTGACCGTCTGGGCACTCGACCGCGATGAGGCAGCCCTGGCCGACACCGCGCAGCAAGCAGCTGCCGAGGGCGTGCTCGTGACCGGCCTCGCATGCGATGTGACCGACGCCGAATCCGTACGCCGCGCCGCGACCACCGCGGGCACCGTCGACATCCTCGTCAACGCCGCGGGCATCGGACGGCCAGGTGCGCTGCTCGACGTCTCCGCCGAGGACTGGCAGCGTGTGCTCGACATCAACCTCACGGGCTACCTCACCACGACGCAGGCCTTCGCCCCCGCGATGGTGGAACGCGGCTCGGGATCGCTCATCCATGTCGCCTCGATCTCCTCGCGCAATCCCCAGCCCGGCAGCGGCGCCTACAGCGCATCCAAGGCGGGCGTGGCTCTCCTGTCGCAGCAGCTGGCCTACGAGCTCGGACCGAGCGGCATCCGCAGCAACACCGTCAGCCCAGGCCTGGTGCGCACGCCGATGACCGAGGCCTATTACCTGGCACCCGGGGTCGCCGAGCGCCGCGATGCGGCGATACCGCTGCGGCGCGTCGCCGCACCCGACGACATCGCCGACGTCGTGGTCTTCCTCGCAAGCAACCGGGCCCGCTACGTCACGGGAGCCGACATCGTCGTCGATGGTGGCTTCAGCCAGACACTCATGGGCACCGTGCCCCGCCCCGGCTACGACTGATTGTGAGCCTGCTGCGCACGGCGCTCGGCCCTGATCTCCTTGGCCCGCGTGGCGTAGATGTCGACGTACTCTTGGCCGGAGATTTCCATCAGCGCGTACATGATCTCGTCGGTGACGGAGCGCATGACGACGCGATCGGATCCCAGTCCTTCATAGCGCGTGAAGTCGAGCGGATCGCCGAAGCGCACGCCCACTCGGCGGATGCTAGGTCGCAGTCGGCCGGGCGGCTGGATCTCGTAGGTGCCGATCATGGCTACGGGGATCACCGGCGCGTGGCTCTCGAGTGCCATCCTCGCCACGCCGGTCTTGCCGCGGTAGAGCCGACCATCAGCGGTGCGCGTGCCCTCCGGGTATATGGCGAGGAGATGACCCTCCCGCAGGATCCCGAGACCGGCGTGGATCGCCGCCTCGGCGGCACGACCGCTCGAACGGTCGATGGGGACCTGTCCGACGCCGGTGAAGAACGCCTTGGTGAGCAGGCCCTTGATGCCCTTGCCCGTGAAGTACTCCTGCTTCGCGAGGAAGGTGATGCGCCGCTCGGTGGCGATGGTGAGGAAGAAGGAGTCGGAGAAGGACAGGTGATTGCTCACGATGAGCCCCGGTCCGCTGGCCGGGATCGCCTCCGTATTGGATGTCCAGGGTCGGAAGAGGACACGTAGCCAGGGCCCGATGACAATCCACTTGAGCACCCAGTAGAGCACGGGCTCACCCTAGCGGTGTGGCACTATCAGGGACGTCCAAGGAGGTCAACATGCCACTTGTCCCCGGCGCTGAGCCCTACTCCGCCGACGGCGGCCCTACGGGCATCCTGCTCATCCACGGCTTCACCGGATCGCCGAAGTCCATGAAGCCCTGGGGCGAGCGCATGGCCGCGGAGGGCCACACGGTCCGCGTCCCCCGACTGCCCGGCCACGGCACGCGCTGGCAGGACATGAACCTCACCCGCTGGGAGGACTGGTACGCCGAAGCCGATCGTGCCTTCCTCGAGTTGCAGCAATCCTGCGAAGCCGTCTTCGTCTTCGGCCTGTCGATGGGTGGTTCGCTGACACTGCGCCTCGCCGAGCGCCACGGCGACGCCATCCGCGGCATCGTGCTGGTGAATCCTGCGGTGCACTCGGAGCGCCCGGACAGATTCCTGCTCCCGGTGCTCCAGGCCGTCGTGCCCTCCTTCCCGGGCATCTCGAACGACATCAAGAAGCCCGGGCAGGACGAGGGTGCCTACGACAAGATCCCACTCAAGGCAGCGCATTCGCTGTCGCATCTGTGGAAGATCATCAAGGCGGACATCGCCCTCGTGCGCCAGCCGCTCCTGCTCTTCCGCAGCGCGGAGGACCACGTCGTCGAGGCGTCCAACGCGAAGTACATTCTCGATCACGTGTCGAGTTCTGATCGCACCGAGGTCGTGCTCCCCGACTCCTACCACGTGGCGACCCTCGACAACGATGCCGAGACGATCGTGGCAGGCAGCATCGACTTCGTCCGGCGCCTCAGCTGAGGCCATGACGAGCTCCGGCCTCCCCGCAGCGGCGTACGCCACGCTGGTCGATGTCGACCCGCCCATCGCCGAGCATGTCCTCGACCTGCTGACCCAGGCTCGGATCCCGGCATACGCCGAGCCGCTCGTCGGCGATACCGGCCCCTACCGTGATGTGCGCGCACCCGACCGCCCGACGACGCGGATCTACGTCGAACGCACGCGACTGGCCGATGCGCGCGCAGCGATTGCCCAGGGGCTGCCATCACTGAGGGCTGAGTTCCGTGCCGACGCTGCAGCGCGCGCCGACGCCGACGACATGCGCCGGGCATCGTCGGAGCGCATCGACGCAGCATGGGAGGACATTGTCGCGGGATTCCACACCGCAGAGCCGCCCGCGCGGCCCACGGTGGAGGGATCGGGACTGTCCCAGCGTCTCGTGCGCGAGCACACCCAACCCCCCGAGCCACCGCCCTCGCCGGGGCAATCGGGTCCGCGCGACTATGTCGTGGCCGATGACCTCGATGACGAGGGCTTCACGCCTCCCCCGCCGCCGCCGCTGCCACGGCCGCGCGACAGGTACGACGCATTCGCCTGGATGGGGGTCCTGGGCGGCCCGCTCGCGATCATCCTGGCCTTCGTCCTCGGCCTGGGCGGTTGGGTCGCCGCCGCCGGCTTCGCCGCATTCACCGCAGGCTTCATCACGCTCGTGGGGCGCTCATCGGATCGCCGCGACGAGGGCAATGACGGCGCTGTCGTCTAGGGCCGCGCGCCTACGACACGCCTGCTATGACACGTCAGCGACGCGTCGCTTCAGGCCCTTCAGGGCTGTGTCCACGATGACCCGCTCCGCCTTGCGCTTGATCATGCCGATCATGGGGATCTTCACATCCACGGCAAGCCGGTAGTGGACCGTCGTGGCACCACCGTTCTCGTCGAGGAGATAGGTGCCGTCCATGCCGGTGAGCATGTCCCCCGAGGTCAGCTGCCAGGACACGCGATGGTCGCCATCCCAGTCGTAGAGGAGTTCGTAGGTATCGCGAATGGGACCGGACTCGAGGTGGAAACGCGCGCGCAGAGGCCTGCCATCCGACCCCTTCTCGAGCACCGTC
>JAULZJ010000311.1:5921-6407 GCA_032117435.1 Candidatus Nanopelagicales bacterium
CGCGATCACATCCATGATCGTCGACGCGGGGGCGTCGATCTGGATGCTCGACTCGGTCTGGTCAGCCATGGGCCTGCCTCGCCTCTCCCGGGCGCCGGGCGCCCTCCATCTCGTCCTTGAGCGACCACACGACGCGCTTCCACGCGATGGCATGTCGACGGCGCAGTCGATCCATCTCCCGACGACCGCGCGTGGAGTCGGGGAGTTCCCGCGGGGTCGCTGGCGACCCGGGCACGGTGGGCTCACCGCGAAGGTAGTAGTGGACGAGGACACCGTCTCCGTACGCCTCGAGCCAGATCTCGGCCGAGCCCATGAGTTCGCCCGTCACCGACCAGCGGACGCCGTCGAGGCCTCGATCCATGAAGACGGTGAGCTCGAGAGTGGGCCACCACTGGCGCCAGCGCGCGGGATCGGCGACCACTGTGGCCAGTCGCGAGCGCTCGACGACGACATATGTCTCGTCCACGAGATCGACCCCTGCCACGG
>JAULZJ010000312.1:0-20683 GCA_032117435.1 Candidatus Nanopelagicales bacterium
AGTCGAGCACGGCCTCACCGGCCTGCCGCATCGCCTCGTCAGGGTCGCGGCGATCGAGCGCCTTGGTGATACGCGACAGGCGCGTGCCGAAGCAGAAGACCTCCACTTTGGCGTTGGCGCGCTTGGCAGAGTACGCGAACTGCAGGAGATTGCGCGAGTAGTCGGCCATGGAGCCGGAGACATCGAGAATGAAGACGAGCGGTCGGAGCTTGTGCTTGCGCTGCTTGTAGGACAGTTCACGCGGCTCACCGAGCGACCGCATGGTGTCGCGGGCCATTCGGCGCATATCCAGGGTCGCGCTACGCCGCGCCTTGGTCGTGCGGTGAGTACGTCGTCGAGGCGGCGTGACGCGCATGCGGGACATGAGGCGCCTAAGCTGGCGCAACTCAGCGTCGGAGCAGTCGGCGAATGCCTTGTGCCGGTACACCTCCGACGTGCTCGCCACATAGCCGAGCTTGGCCTCGTCGGGGCTGACATCGCCGGGCAAGCCGGGCTCGGTGTTGGGGATCTCCAGCGTGGCACCGGCATTGGCCGAGGCCCGCATGATGCGCTTGCGTTCGTCGACCTTGGTCGGATCGATGTCGAGGAAGAACATCCGGAAGACGATGTTGTAGAGCGGCACGTGCTCGCGACGACGGACCATCGTGGTCCGGCCTGACCAGTAGACGTCCATCAGGTCCGTGACATCCAGGAGTGCGACCGAGTGGCAGAAAGTGAGGACGTCGTCGGTGCCCACAGGCAGCCCGGCCGTGCGGAGCGCATGACCAAAGTCGACGAGGAGGGCGTCGAACGCCGTGTCAGGCGACGACATCCTGGATGCTCTTCGAGGCATACTCCAGATCGTCACGGTCCTTGACGACGGAGCCGAGGGTGTCGAGGGCTGCCTCGTCAGTGAGGGAATCGACCCCTAGGGCACCGAGGCTCTGTGTCCAGTCGATCGTCTCGGCCACGCCGGGAGGCTTCTCGAGATCCATCTCGCGTAGGCGGTTGACGGCGGCGACCACCTGGGTCGCGAGGGCCGGACCCACCTCGGGCAGGCGGGTACGCACGATCGCGACTTCGCGCTCGGCTGGAGGGAAGCCGATCCAGGTGTACAGGCATCGGCGCTTGAGCGCATCGTGCAGTTCGCGGGTGCGGTTGGAGGTGAGGATGACGATGGGACGTGCCTCGGCTCGCACGGTCCCGAACTCGGGAATCGTGACCTGGAAGTCGCCGAGGAGCTCGAGCAGGAATGCCTCGAATTCATCGTCGGCTCGGTCCACCTCGTCGATGAGGAGGACGCAGCGGTCACCGGAGCGTACGGCCTGGAGCAGGGGGCGCTCGAGGAGGAATCGGGAGCCGAAGAGGTCGGCCTCCGCTTCCACGGCATCCGCCTGACCCAGGGCGCGGATATGCAGCATCTGCCGGGCATAGTCCCACTCGTAGAGTGCGTGGTGGACGTCGATGCCTTCGTAGCACTGCAGTCGGATGAGGTCGCGGCCGAGCATCGTGGCGAGCGTCTTGGCCAGCTCGGTCTTGCCCACGCCGACCTCGCCCTCCAAGAGCAGGGGCTTGCCGAGCTTGAGCGCGAGGAGGACTGACGTCGCGAGGCCCCGATCGGCGATGTAGCCCTGCTGGAGGAGATCATCGGTGAGCTGGGGGACCGTGAGGGAGTCGAAGGGCATGGAGTTGGAGGGCGCGGAGTCGGGTGACATCGGGCAGCTCAGTCCGAGCTGCCGAAGACGAGGTCGGCGACCGAGCCGGTGCCGAGCTTGCCTTCCTTGGCGAGGGTATTGCGCCATGCGGTGGCAATATCGCCACCCTCCTCGGCGAAGCCGTCGAAGGTGATGTCCTTCATGTTGCGGCAGGCCTTCGTCGGGCTGCACTCTGCCTCAAGATCCTGCAGGGCACCGGGTGTGCCCTGCCAGACCGTGCGCAGCACGTCACTGGGATCCTGTGCTTCAGCGCCCATCAGGCACCTCCTCTTTCCCTCGCGAGGGTAACAGCGCCGGTGGCGGTCCGCAGGTCGGCGCGGGGTCCTGTCGGGTGGCCCCGCGGGACGAGTGGCCCCACACTGGCGGAATGCGTACTGGATATCCCGCTCTGGCCGCAGCCCTCGTGGCTGGGCTCGCTCTCGTGCACGCCCCTTCGGCCTCAGCCGACAGCCTCTCGGGACGCTGGGTATCCGACTCCCTCCGGGACAATCGGATCGGCTACTACCTCGTCCTGCGGGATGCACCGGGACGCGCGATCGGCTACGTCGGTCAGCTGCGCTTCCAGCGCCAGGACGGCAGCCGCGAGGCCCGTATCCCCGTATCCGTGACTACTGCAGGGGACAGTGTCGTCATCACGGCGCGCAAGGGCAGCTTCGATCGCTCGGGACGGACTATCATCGCGCGCATCGACAACCGGGGCACCATGGTGCTGACCAACTGCCAGGATCGCCTTCAGCAGGTGATGTCCTGGGATCTCGGCTCGGACTGTACCCTGCGCCTGCAGCGCTAGGCCCAGGCGGGACGCTCGCCGGGAGCGTGAATTCCCTCCCCGGATGGGTGGCAAAACGGACTCAAAGGGTCCATACTGCGGCTACTCGCCCCCGGGAGGCCCCATGCGCCGAGTCGTCGTCGCCCTCGCCATCGCCGTGTCGATATCACTGCTGAGCCTCGGCGCCCCGGGTGCTGTCGCGAATGCGCCCAAGCCCGGTCAGACCTGCCCCAAGGCAGGCCTGATGTGGGAGGGCAAGAGCATGAAGCTCAAATGCGTGAAGAAGGGCAAGAGGCTCATCTGGCAGAAGGTGAAGGGCGGGGGCTCCGACAGCGGTGGCGACTACGGGAGTCAGCCGGTACCTGCTGACGGGAAGTGGAAGGTTCCGCCCGGATACCCCGATGACCTGCCGCCCGTGGGATGGAGGGGGGAGCCTGCATGGTTCATCACCAATTGGGATGTCCTGACGGCGCAGAAGGTCGGACCGGCGTGCGGTCAGTATCCGCTCACCCATCTGATCACCGACCTTGCTTCGCTGGACTCGATCACGCCGCAGGGCTTCATGCAACCCGGAGCGCACGCCATGCCCGTGCCTCACATGTACTACAACACTGGGGAGCCCACGGGGTCGAGCAAGGACCCGAATGGCGTCCCCTACCGGTCGGAGATCGTGGACGTCTATGCGCCCGCGGACATGGTCCTGCGCGGCCTGGTCCGGCAGGAGATCGAGCGGGATGGCGCCCGTTATGCGGAGACCATGATGGCGTTCTCAGTCTGCGACCGACTGTGGTTCTTCACCGCACACATCGATAACGTGCCTGCGGGGTTCACGGCGGCCGCCAAGGCATCACCTCGCCAACGTTGCCAGCAGGCGGGGCAGACGGGGGATACGCAGGATTGCTTCTACGAGTACCTACGTCTCCCTGTCGCGGCCGGCACAAAGATCGGGACCTCCAGCGGACGGGCCCATGGGTTCGACTTCGGCTTCACGGACGCCACGAAGCCTGCGACCGGCAAGATCGATCCTGGAGCCTTCTCGCCTCGCTGGGCAGCAGGGGTGTGCCACGTCGAGTACTACGCGCCGGACCTGCGGAGCAGGATCCAGGCCAAGGTCGACGGTGACAACGGCTGCGGGCAACTGGTGTCGGATGTGGCGGGCACCGCCTCCGGGATGTGGCTGGCGGAGGGCAAGCGCCAGATGAGTCAGGTCGAGGACTACCACATCGCACTCGCCAAGCACTGGGCCGACAAGGACAAGTGGGGTGTCAGCATCGGCAACTACGCTGAGGTTCCTGGCGTGCCCTCGGGCTTCTACGAGCTCGCTCCCGCCACTGCGGGTAACAATCGCGCCTTCTCGCTCGTCAAGCCTGGAGAGGTCGTGTGCTACGACCGCCTTGTCCTGCGCCGCGGGATGGTGCCCGGGCCGACGATCTACCTCTCCATGACGACGGGATCCGTGGAGAAACTGCAGATTGTGGGAACCACCGGCGCCTGTCCCTCTGGCGCGTTGGCGATGCCCCCCGGTGCCAAGACCTTCGAGAGGCGCAACACCCTGGGCTAGGCCCAGGTGGGACGGCCGTCGGGGCCGGGGCGCTCGAGGATTCCGGCGGCGATGCCCCCGAAGAAAGCCGCTCCCATGGCGGCGGCCTCCGCGACTGAGCTCGTCGTGTAATCACCGAGCTGCCGCCTCTTGGCCTGGGCCACCGTCGGGTCATGGGACCACCCCCCGGTCACCATGGCCTCCGTGTGGGGCCCGATCTCGGTCTCGATGAAACTGATGAGATCGGTCGACATCGCCGTGAGGTCCTCCACCGCGGCACGCCACGCGAGTGCCGGGGTCAGGCCCTCCGTCACACCGGCGAGATCGAGCCCCTCATGGCTCGCCGAGGAGACGCGGAAGGGAACCGCTGATCGGTCGGTCGACAGAGCCTGGACCGACACTGCGCGGCGCGCCTCCCGGTCGGTGATGCCAAGTAGGGCGGCCATGCGCTCCAGTGACAGACCGGTGAGGAAGCCGGCAACGATGCACAGGTAGCCGGGCACGATGCCCCATCCCACCCCGATATCGCGCTGGACGAGCCGCTGCATGGTGTCGGCGTCGATCGGTGCGAACATCCGCAGCAGAGCCTCAGCGGTGCCCAGGGAGTCGGTGAGCACACCCACTCGCATGGCGCCCATGGCGAAGGCGGCGGCTTCATGGTCGAGTCCGGCCGAGGTGAGTGTGGCGCCGCGGAGACGTGGGGGCGCGGCGTCGCCGACGATTCCTGCCGGCTCGCCCGCCCAGATGCGCCGGGTGGCGGTGAGATCTCCGACCAAATCCGTCGCCACATCCCATGGCTCATCGGCGAGGACGTTGTAGAGGCCTGTCCGCGACAGGATGGAGCGCTCGGCCACCTGCTCCCCACCCAGGGCGTGGATGATCCAGTCTCCGACGCCGAGATGGCGGACCGCGCTTTCGCGAGTCCCAGGGAATGCGTCGTAGAGGTAGAGGACCTTGGCGAGCGACGGCTTGGAGTTGAGGCGGATCCCGCACGTGCGCCAGAACTCCTCCCGGCTGACCCGCGCGCGAATCGGCTCCGCGAGGCCGCGGGGGTCGTGCCACACGAGGGTCGGAGCGCAGGGATGACCTGCGGCGTCCAGCAGTGCCCCGGCCTCGGCCATGCCCGTGGTGCCGACGGCGCGGACGCGTCCGTGATCGGGCACACGGGGGTCATCGAGGCAGCGATCGGCCACGCTCATGGCGACGTCGGCCAGCACATCCGCATCGACATCGGCGCAGGCGCCATCGAGTCGCCACGGGGTGGCAGCCTCCGCTTCGCCGACCACGCTCCCGTCGAGGGCGACCGCAAGGGCCTTGACGCGGGTGGTCCCCACATCGATGCCGACGAGCAGATCAGACATGGTCAGTGCGCCGCCTCGGGCGCGTCGGGGGCCGGCGGCCGGCAGGCCACGGAGACGAGGGCGCCATCAGCCGTCCAGTCGCCCGCGGCGTAGGGCATGAGGAGGACGTCCCCCTTGGCGACGGGATGCGTGCCGTGGCCCGAGGTGATCGACCCGGCACCATCGAGCACGACGATGACGGCGAAGCCGGCATCCACGGTCACCGGATCCGCGCTCGTGTCGATGTGCTGGGCCCGGAAGTAGGCGTCGGCCTCGGGCGGTAGGGCTGATGTCAAGCCGGCATGCTCGATGTCCTCACGGCGTACGACGAGCCGATCGAGATCGGCATCGCTGACCGCCGAGGTGTCCACGGCCTGGAGGGCGACATCGAAGCCGAGGTCGAGATGGCCATCGCGATCACCGTCGACGGCAAAGCCCTGCCACTCGAGGAGAATCGACAGGTCGGTGGGCTCCTGGAGCTCGAGCACGAAGACTCCCTCCTGCACCGTGTGAGGAAGGCCAGCGGGCACCAGCATGGCGTCGCCGGGACGCACCTCGCGGGTGCGCAGGGAATCGAGGAATCCTTGGCTGTCATGCGCTGCGACCATGGCCGCCACCTGATCCAGGGACATGGACTCGGCGAAGCCGACGCCGACGCGTGCCCCGGGGGGAGCGTCGACGACGTACCACGCCTCGGTCTTGCCGTGCGCGAGTCCGAGGTGGCGTCGGGCAAACTCGCGATTGGGGTGCAGATGGACGGGCAGTCGCTGGCCGAGGTCGAGGAACTTCACCAGGACTTCCACGTCGCTGCCGTACCGGGCGACGTGCGCGGGGCCGAGCCACGCGGCGGGATCGGCGACGACCGCATCGCGGAGATAGCCGTCGCCAGGGAGCATGCTGAGTCCCTGCGCCTCCTGGCCGAAGCGGGTCGTGGTCGAGCCGATCCACTCCTCCGGGCGCTGCGGGCCGCCGGGCCCACCGCGAAGCGCGCCGATGCGGTCGCCGCCACGGTAGAAGTGATCGAACTGGTTGACAGGGAGGATCACGGGTGTCGCAGTCACAGGCACATCTTGGCATCCGGAGCGCCCGAGCGGAGTGGACCGATCCCCATTGGCCCTGTGAGCGAGCGCTAGGCTGCTCGCGTCCACGGGGGTAGCCGTACGTCGATCTGCAGGGAGCGCCATGTCCGACACCGCCTATCGGCTTCGCAGGCTCTTCAACCCGCGTTCGGGTCGTTGCCTCGATATCGCTGTCGATCATGGATTCTTCGGGCAGGGCGCCTTCCTGGCCGGCATCGAGGACCTTCCCGCGGCCGTGACCGCGCTGGTCCAGGCCGATCCCGATGCCATCCAGCTCACGCCGGGGCAGGCCCGACTGCTGCAGTCCCAGGGCGGCCGTCACCGGCCGGCCCTGGTCATGCGCACGGATGTGGCCAATGTCTATGGCAGCGTGCTGCCGGACCACATGTTCAGCGTCATCGCCCCCGACCCGGTGCTCACGGCCGTGCGCCTCGATGCGGCGTGCGTCGTGGTCAACCTCCTCGATCTGCCCGGCCGGCCCGAGATGCGCGAGGCCTGCATTCGCAATGTGATGGAGCTGCGCCAGCAGTGCGATCACTACGGCATGCCGCTCATGGTCGAGCCCCTCGTGATGAAGGAGACCGACGCCGGCCCCTATACCGTCAACGGCGATGTCGAGCTCATCGTGCCCATGGTGCGGCAGGCGGTCGAGCTCGGAGCCGACGTGATCAAGGCGGATCCGACGGATGACCCCGGCGTCTACGGCGAGGTCGTGCGCACGGCATCGGGCATCCCCGTGCTCATCCGTGGCGGTGGGCGCGTCGCCGATGAGGAGATTTTCACCCGCACCGCGGCGCTGCTCGCCCAGGGTGCTGCAGGACTCGTCTATGGCCGCAACATCATCCAGCACGAGCGTCCCGCGGCCATGACGCATGCGCTCATGGCCATGCTCCACGATGGGGCTGACCCGCAGCGCGCAATGGAGATCGTCCGGTCGTCATGACATCCGAGTCCGACGTACGCATCGGGATCATCGGAGGTGGCCTCATGGGCCGCGAGCTCGCAGCGGTGTGCGGCCGCTGGGACCTTCTTGTCGACCACCCGGCGCGGCCCAGAGTCGTGGCGGTGGCAGACCCATCCCCAGCCGCGCGGGAGTGGTTCGACCGCGTGGACACGGTCACCTTGGCGACGGACGACTGGCGGCACCTCGTCGAGGATGACGGCATCGACGTCCTCTACATCGCCGTACCCCATCAACTGCACGAGGAGATCTACCTCGCTGCCGCCGCGGCAGGACGCGACTTCCTCGGCGAGAAGCCCTTCGGGATCGACCTGGGCGCGGCGGAGCGCATCGTGAGCGCTATCGATGCCTCGGACGCCTTCGTGCGCGTTTCCAGCGAATTCCCCTACTACCCGGGGGCGCAGCGCGCCTGGGCCTACGCCGCGTCCGGCGCCCTGGGCGATGTGCTCGATGTGCGCTCCGGCTTCTGGCACTCCTCTGACATCAATCGCATGAAGCCGATCAACTGGAAGCGGCGTACCGAGACGTGCGGGGAACTCGGGGTCATGGGCGATCTCGGCCTGCACGTGGCGCACATCCCCCTCCGGCTCGGCTGGGTCCCGCGGAGCGTCTACGCCCGACTCGACGACGTCGTGACCGAGCGGCCGGGCCCGGATGGCACACCGGTGGCATGCGACACATGGGATAACGCCCTGCTCACATGCACTGCACACCCGGAGCGGGGACGCGACTTCACGATGCTCTGGGAGACGCGTCGCATCGCGCCCGGTCATGCCAACACGTGGTACTTCGACGCCGTGGGCATGGATGGCGGTGTGCGGTTCTCCACGCGGGAGCCGGCCACCCTGCGACGCTTCAGCGTTCGCGAGGGAGAGCAGGTGTGGGAGGAGGTGCAGCCGGGCAACGTGTCGGCGTGGCCGGTCGTCTCGGGCGCCATCTTCGAGTTCGGCTTCGGGGACGCCCTGCTTCAGATGTGGGCCGCCTATTTCGCGGAGCGCGTCGGGGCACTCGGAGAGCGATTCGGCACGGCAACGCCCGGCGAGGCGCTCATGGCCCATCGGGTCTTCGACGCTGCCCTGCGCTCCCAGCGGACGGATTCTCCCCAGTCGCCCTGAGGGCCCTCTCCGCGGTGCTTGGATGGGCACATGGCGAAGTCGAAGGACGCGAAGGCCAAGAAGCTGCCGCGCGAGTTCTACGAGAAGACGCTCTACCAACTGCAGGGCGAGCTCGTCACCATGCAGGAGTGGGTGAAGTCGACCGGCGCGCGCATCGTCGTGGTCTTCGAGGGGCGTGACGCTGCGGGCAAGGGCTCGACCATCAAGCGCGTGACGGAGTACCTCAATCCCCGCATGGCCCGCATCGTCGCGCTGCCCACCCCGACGGAGCGGCAGCGCACGCAGTGGTACTTCCAGCGCTACGTCGAGCAGCTTCCGGCCGCCGGTGAGATCGCACTCTTCGACAGGTCCTGGTACAACCGGGCTGGCGTCGAGCGCGTGATGGGCTTCTGCACCGCGGAGGAGTACCGCCGCTTCCTGCGCCAGGCCCCCATCTTCGAACGGATGCTCATCGAGGACGGGATCATCCTGCGCAAGTACTGGTTCAGTGTCAGCAATCATGAGCAGGAGCGGCGCTTTGCCTCCCGGCTGCAGGATCCGATGCGCCAGTGGAAGCTCTCGCCCATGGACCTGGAGTCCATCACTCGCTGGGAGGACTACTCTCGGGCCAAGGACGAGATGATGGTGCACACCGACACAACCGAGTCCCCATGGTTCGACGTCGAGGCCGACGACAAGCGGCGTGCGCGGATCAACATGATCCATCACCTACTGTCCACGATCCCCTATGAGCCCGTGACCAGGCCGCCCCTGACCCTCCCGGAGCGCCCGGATGGTCACGGCTACGAGCGGCCGCCGCGGGACCTGACGCGCTATGTCCCCGACTACGCGGGGGAGTTGCTGTCGCGCGAGGGCGCTACCTGATCCTCGCTGACCTCCGCGAGCTGGGCGTTGGCGACGGCGCCGATGAGGATCACGTACGTCGCGAGGTAGAGCAGCAGGCTCAGGATGACCGTGCTTGCGAGAGCGCCGTACATCGCCTGGTAGGACGTCGCGAACCGCAGGTAGACGCCGAAGCCGATGGACGCCCCGAGGCTGCCGATCGCGCCGAAGACGGCGCCCGGCCAGTGCGTGCTCGGGCCCTCCCTGCCTCCGGCGGCCCGGAAGGTGAGCACGAGCAGGCCGGTCACGATGGCCAGTCCGACCACGATGCCGATCGCGAAGGCAAGTCCCCGCCACGGCTCGTCGAGCGAACTCGCCCAGGCTGCCCCTGCAGCCGATGCGAGGAGCAGCACGCCGAGGACGACCACGGTGATGAGGGCTCCGAGGAAGGCAAGAGCCCGCGCATTGATGTAGTGCTGGGGGTCCATGCCGTAGGCGATGCGGACGGCTCGAAGGAAGGCATAGATGCCCGACGACACGGCCCAGAGCACCGTGATGAGTGAGATGGCCAGGCTCCATGACACGGCCGAGGCGGATGCGCCGGCGGCGGTCTGGAGTTGATTCGCGAGGAGGCTGGCGAAGGAGTCCGGCGCAGCCTTGCGCAGCGTGGCCACGGCATCATCGAGGGCACTGGGATCGACGATCCGGCCGAAGATCAGGCTGATCGCGATGAGGGTGGGCGTCACGGCAATGGCGGCCCAGAAGGCGACCGCGGCAGCCGAAAGGCTGAGGCGCTCACGCGATTGGGCAGCCGCGATGGCTGCGATTACGTGCACTGCACGCGCCAGTCTCGGGTGCCGATCCAGGTAGGCGGCGATGCGTGGCGCGACGGCCTTCATGTCACACGAGGGCGAGGACGACTGCGGCAATCATGCTTGCGATGCCGAGATAGACGAGAACGACGCCGATAGCGGCGATGCGCAGGGGAGCGCGCTCGTCACTCACGGCGATGGCGAACGCGTGGGTGTAGACCTTGCGGAAGGGCGTGGCCTCATGGGCTGGATTGCCGTGCGGATCCCGCTGGAACCAATAGGCCTTCTCGCTCGACATGCCGAAGAGGGTGAAGCCGATGCCGAAGAGGATGAGGAAGATGCCCAGGAGGAGGAAGGCGATGATGGCGATGGACACGGCAGCACCCTAGCGGCGCATGCCCGTGAAGCCGTGACAGGCCTCTCCCCGGCCGCTGGCCACGGTGTCAAGGTGCGATCATGCGGATGTGTGGTTCTTCTACACCGTCATCCTCGGGATGTCCTTCGGCCAGGTATTGCAGCAATTGGCGATGGCGATCAGGGAGTGGCGGAGCCAGCCGGGTCAGCGACCCTTCGTGCCCGTGATCCTCTGGCAGATCTTCCTGCTCATGCTCAACGTCCAGGTCTGGCTGGCGGTGACCTACTACCGGGAGAGCCTGGAGCAGATCTCGATCCTCGGCGTAGCAGCATTCCTGGCAGTCCCGGCCGCCATCCTCATCATGTCCTATCTACTGCCCGGTCCTATGTATGGCGACGACGACGAACTCACGCCCGCGGGGGACTTCGCAAGGGTCCGGCCGGTTTTCTTCGGTGTCCTGATCGCCATGGTGGTCATGAATCTCGCCCACGGGTACGCCATGGGCGAGCAGGGTGTCGACACGGACTTGCTCTTCCAGGTGATCATCGTGATGGGTGGCGTGATCGGCCTGCTCATCAGGCGCCAGCGGGCTGACACCGTGCTGGCTGCCGCAATGATCATCGCCCTCGGCACCTACATCGGTGTCGGCTACTCGAGCGTGAGTCTGGCCACCTAGCTCGGATCGATCTGCATGACCACTGCCTTGGGTTCGGTCATGAACTCGCGGCTGAAATTGCCGCCCTCGCGGCCCACTCCGGAATCGCCGACTCCGCCGAAGGGCAGCCGAAGGTCGCGGATGAAGAAGCAGTTCACCCACACCGTGCCGGCGTTGAGCCGGGCAGCCATCCGGTGAGCGCGGCTGAGGTTCTCCGTGAAGACCATGGCATTGAGGCCGTAGCGCGTGTCGTTGGCAAGGGCCAGCGCCTCATCCTCGGTGTCGAACGGTGTCGCCACCGTGACGGGACCGAAGATCTCCTCCTTGACCACGCGCGCGTCGGCGGGAGCGTCCGTGATGATGGTGGGCTTCACGCTCCAGCCCTCACCGACCCCGCCCGTGAGCACGCGTCCGCCACTGAGTGCCTCGGTGCCGAGGTAGCCCTGGACCTTGGTGAAGTGCTCTTCGCTCGCCAGTGCGGAGGAGAACTGCGTCGCCGGATCCTTCGGATCGCCCATGACGAGCGCCTCGGCCGCGGCCTTGTAGCGCACGAGGAACTCCTCGTAGATGCCGCGCTGGACATAGAGCCGGCTACCGGCAAGGCACACCTGACCGGCGTTGCGGAAGATCGCCTCGACGGCCCAGTGGACCGCGTTGTCGAGGTCGGCATCGTCGAAGATGATGTTGGCGCCCTTGCCCCCCAACTCGAGGCTCACTGGCGTGAGGTTGCGGGCAGCCACCGCGCTGATGATCTTGCCGGTGCCCGACTCGCCGGTGAAGGTGATGCGGTCGACATCGGGGCTCTCCGTCAGCGCCGACCCGGCCGAGTCCGGACCGTAGCCGTGGACGACATTCAGCACGCCGGGCGGGAAGCCTGCCTCGATGGCGAGGCGCCCGACGATGGTGGCCGAGACGGGGGTGTCCTCGGCTGGCTTCCACACGACGGTGTTGCCCCACGCGAGCGCCGGCATGACCTTCCAGGTGCCGAGCATGAGCGGGAAATTCCACGGCGAGATGGCCACGACTACACCCACCGGCTCCCAGCGCGTGTAGGCGTGGTGACCGGTGTCCATCGGCAGCGTCTCCGCGGTGGACATGCGCGCATGATCGGCGAAGAACCTGACGTTGAGGATGGAGCGCGCCACGTCGTGCCGCGACTGGGTGATGGGCTTGCCCATGTCTCGCGTGTCGGCCATGGCGAGCTCGTCGGTGTGCTCTTCCATGAGGTCGGCCAGACGGTGCAGGAGCTGCTGACGCTTCTCGTACCCCATGCGGGGCCACGGGCCGGAGTCGAAGGCGTCGCGGGCCGCAGCGATCGCGCGGTCGGCATCCGCCTTGCCACCGCAGGCGATGATGGCCCACTGCTCACGGGTGTAGGGATCGATATCGGGCATCGTCGCGCCGTCGAGGGAGGGGACCTCCTCGTTGGCGATGATGTGTCCGTAGAACTCCATGGCGAAACCTCCCGTGCGTGGTGGGGGAAATCGTCCCACGCACGGGAGGCTCTCAGCCAACGCCCTGTCCCGAGGGCCAGAACGTGTGGGATCAGGTGGCGGTCAGTATCAGGAGGTGGTCAGTGCTGCCTCGAGTGCTTCGCGGGCTGTGTCCACGGAAGCACGGAAGGATTCCCCGGCAGTCTTCACCGCGGTGCGCTGGGCATCGCGCACTGGTTCGAGGGACGCACGGTAGGCAGTCCAGGCGGCTCGTCGCTCATCGCGCGTGGTGGCCGTGGAGAGCGCCTCCCTGAGCGATGACCGCGCCTCCGCCGAAGCGCTCGCTGATGTCGATCGGGCGGCTGCAACGGCGTCGCGAAGGACCTCGACGGCCTCGCGCACAGCTGTGCGGTAGGCGGTCACCGCAGCGAGCTGCTCGGGAGGCAGGGTCGCCGCATCGAAGGCAAGGACGGCTGCAGCGACGGCGTCCGCCATTGCCACACGCGCGGCCTCGCGTGCCGCCGGATCCTTGCCGGCGGCATCGACCGCATCGCGGTACGCCGCCCGTGCCGTCTCGAGGGCGCTCTTGAGATCGGCGCGTGCCCCGTCCGTCACGGTGCGGTCCACGCGACGCTCGAGCCACGCGTCCCGCACCTGGTCCTGGCCGACCTTGACGCCCTGGCCGATTCCGGCGCCCACGCCGATGCCTGGCCCGTGGCCCGGATGACGGCCGTCGCGGGCCTGCGCTGCCGTGGCGCCGGCGGCAATCGCGCCCGTGCCGATGAGTAGGACCGCCGCGGTGGCGGCGATGGTGCGCTTGGTGCCCATGTCGACTCCTCTCGTGACGGCGATGCAGTGCCCGATGCCGTGCATCGATCCCCGTCCCGACCAGGCTCACACGGCGCAGGGGGGTAATGCCCGATCGCGGGGACCTTCCCAGGACTTCCTCACCGGATCCTGACAATCCCGAGGGAATCCTCAGGTGCCGTGAAGCGCGTAGCATCCGGCACGTGCCAGGACACCTCGTCGATCGCCAACCGCAGGTGCCCGTGGACCGGCTGCTCGCGGATCTGGTCCCGCCGCCGCACTTCGCTGACGTCCGCTTCGCCACGTACCGCCCTGATCCTGGTCAGCCCACCCAGGCGGCGGCTGTGGCCGCGCTCGAGGCCTTCGCCTCTCGACTGGATGCCCGCCCTCCGCGCAAGTGGAGGCGGGGCGCGGCGCCGGAGCAGCGCGCAGGCGTCTACCTCGACGGCGGATTCGGCGTGGGGAAGACCCATCTCCTTGCCTCGCTCTGGCACGTGGCACCCCAGCCTCGCGCCTACGGCACGTTCGTTGAGTACACGAACCTGGTCGGTGCCCTGGGATTCGCGCAGGCGGTAGAGCGCCTCTCGACGTACCGAGTGGTCTGCATCGACGAATTCGAGCTCGATGATCCGGGTGACACCGTGTTGATGTCGACCCTCCTCGGGCGACTGGTGGACGCGGGCGTGCGGCTGGCGGCGACCTCGAACACGCTGCCTGAGCGGCTCGGCGAGGAGCGATTCGCCGCCGAGGACTTCCTGCGGGAGATCCAGGGTCTCTCAGCGCACTTCGACGTCCTGCGCATCGACGGCGATGACTACCGCCACCGCGGATCCCCGGTGGCCCCCGATCCCCTGGACGACGACATGGTGCGCCACCTCGCGGAGACAGCTTCCGGCGCCGTGATCGATGACTGGCGAGACCTTCAGCGCCATCTCGGGCGCGTCCATCCGTCGAGGTACTCCGCACTCCTCGACGGCGTGCAGGCAGCCTATTTCACAGACGTGCGCACGCTCACCGATCAGGTGGAGGCGCTGCGCACGGTGGTTCTCGTCGATCGTCTCTACGATCGCGACATCCCCGTGCGCGCCTCGGGGGTGCCCCTGGACCGGATCTTCTCCGAGGAGATGCTGCGTGGGGGATACCGCAAGAAATACCGTCGAGCGCTTTCCCGGATCGTCGCCCTGGCACGGCTCGGCGACACGCCCTCAGATTGACGCACCGGACGCCTCCAGCGTGCCATAGTCCCCCCATGGAAATGACGGGATTCTTCAGCATCCTCGGCGTGGGCATCGTCATCGGCGTGATCGCGAGGCTCCTGGTGCCGAGCATGCAGCCCATCGGCTGCTTCATGACCATCATCTGCGGCATCGTCGGTGCGGCGATCGGCACCTGGATTGGCGTGCAGTTCTTCGGTCAAGTGTGGGGCTTCAGTTGGCTGACGCTTATCTTCCAGGTCCTCGTCGCAACGATCCTCGTGGCGATCGTGGCCGCGCTCTTCCGCAGGAGTTCGGTTTAGCGGTGAGCTCGTGGTCGGATAGCCGCGCACTGACGCGACAGTCCTGGGCAGTCCTGAAGGACAACCGCTACCTGCTCGCGTACCCCGTGGTGGGCATTGCCCTTGCGGTGATCCCGTTCGTCGTGGTCGTGCCCGGGGTCCTCTTCATCGCGAGCAACCAGAACTGGATCGGCTGGGCGCTCGTCGCCGTCGGTGTGTACCTCCTCGCCCTGGTCAACTCGATCGTGCAGGCCGGCCTCACCGTAAGCGCAGCAGCCGAGCTCGAGGGCGGTGAGTCCTCCCTCGGCCACGGTCTCGGCACGGCCATGGGGCGCCTGGGGCGTCTCGCTCGCTGGGCCTTCGTGAGCGCGGTCGTCGGTGCCCTTATCTCGGCGCTGCGCGGCAACAACAGCGGCGGCATCGTGTCGGTGATCTTCCGCAACGTCCTCGCGGCAGCGGCCGACGTGATGTGGCAGCTGATCACGTTCTTCGTCATGCCAGCCATGATGCTGGACGACCTCGGCATGATCGATGCGATCAAGGAGTCGGCCGCGACGTTCAAGCAGCGCTGGGGTACGCAGCTCTCCGGCGGCGTGCGCATCGGGGGACTCATCGGTCTCATCGCAGTCCTGCCGGCGATCCTGGCCCTTGTCGGCGGAGTCGTGCTCTCCGCCATCGGCGCATGGGCCGTAGGCGTGCCGCTTGCCGTCATCGGACTCGTCGTGCTCGTAATTGCCGGACTGGTGCTCACCGCCATCCGTGGCGTCTTCTCCGTAGTGCTCTACCGCTACGCCACGCAGGGGGTTGTCGAAGGTGGCTTCACGGAGCAGCAGTTGGCCGGTGCGGTGAAGGTCAAGGCTTGACCTAGTCCTGCGGCAACTGCAGCCCGGAGTCTCTGATCGCGGTGTCGAGAGCGCTCGCGAGGCCGGCGACGTCGCGTGCCCGCTCAAGATCAGCGTTGCCCATGAGGAACACGATGGATCCGTCGTCGCACTCCGCGACCACGCAGGCCTCACGCCCCTGGGTGGCCTCCTCGACGGGCGCCGAGCGCTCGTTGCGGTGGACAACCTCGAAGGGCACCGGCAGGGTCGTCACGTAGGCGTCCCACTCACGCCGGCGACGTACGGGGGAGTGCGTGATGTCGCAGAGGGAGCAGTGGTGGCCGCCGAGCTTGCCCGCGAGGTAGGCGATCTCACCGCGCAGGCCGCCATTGGCGTCGTAGACGCCAATAAGTCGCGTGATGACAGCCATGGTGGGCGATACAGGATTTGAACCTGTGACCTCTTCCGTGTCAAGGAAGCGCGCTAGCCCCTGCGCCAATCGCCCGTGCGGGTGGTGCTTGCGAGGTGGAGACGGGATTTGAACCCGTGTAGAGGGATTTGCAGTCCCTTGCCTCGCCTCTCGGCCACTCCACCGAAGGTCTCGTGGACCCTTCGAGCGGACGACGGGACTCGAACCCGCGACCCTCACCTTGGCAAGGTGATGCGCTACCAACTGCGCTACGTCCGCGTGGACGGTGCCCGGAGGCTCCGCCAAGGGGATTGACGATAGCCGACACGCCGATTGCTCCTCAACGCGCCCCCGACCCGTCAGGATGGTCCCGTGGCATTCGTCGCTCCTGAGCCAGTCGCCCACCTCGGTGGGCTGGTGGCGCGCAACCTCGTTGAGGTGAGCCTGGATCCGCGTGTCCTCGACGGCGCCGGTCGCTGGGCGGTGATGATCCCCTACGACGGGGACCCGGTGCTGGCCCGCTTCGCCACGTGGACACCCGCGGCGCCCGACGCTGTCGCGGGACCATGGCGCGGCCCGACCGCGTGGACTTCATCGATGGATCGCCCTGCCTACATGGATGCGGTGGAGACCATCCGCGAGCGGATCGCTGCCGGCGGCGTCTACCAGGCGAACGTGTGTCGTGTGCTCACCGGCCGCCTGCCTGATCCCGCGCACGCCGACGTGGGGGGATTACATGCGCTGCTGAGCCGAGGGAATCCCGCACCGCACGCAGCCATGATCCGCATCCCGGGCATCGTCGAGATCGCCAGCGCTTCACCGGAACTCTTCCTCGCGCGATCCGCAGAGGAGATCGTGACGGGGCCGATCAAGGGCACGGGACGCACAGCCGCCGACCTGCTCCCCAAGGACCGCGCCGAAAACGTCATGATCGTCGATCTCATGCGCAATGACCTCTCGCGTGTGTGCCGCACCGGCTCGGTAAGCGTTCCGGACCTCTTGCGCGAGGAGGAGCATCCGGGCCTGGTCCACCTCGTAAGTCGGGTGCGCGGGCTGCTCAGGCCGGGCACGTCGTGGTCGGACCTCCTCGCCGCGACCTTCCCGCCGGGGTCGGTCACGGGTGCTCCGAAGTTGGCCGCGATGCGCTGCATCGAGGAAGTCGAGGCGACACAGCGGGGGCCCTACTGCGGCGCCATCGGCTGGGTGGATGCGGACTCGCAGCAGGCCAGCCTCGCGGTGTCCATCCGCACCTTCTGGAAGTCAGGGGATCTGGTCCGCTTCGGGTCGGGCGCGGGCATCACCTGGGGCTCGGATCCCGAGAGCGAGTGGCAGGAGACGGAGTTGAAGGCTGAGCGATTGATCGCCATCGCTTCCGGATCGTGGGGAGTCTCCGCATCGCATGATGCGCTTGATGAGGTGAGGGCATGAGGTTCTGGCTGTCGCATGCGGGCGGGCTCGTGGATGCTGCCGATGCGCGGGTGTCCGTCCTGGACCATGGATTCACCGTCGCTGACGGAGTCTTCGAGACGCTCAAAGTCACCGACGGGGTGGCGTTCGCACTCGGTCGTCACCTGGATCGACTCGAGCGCAGTGCCGCCGCGATGGGGCTCCCCGCCCCGGATCGGACGATGGCATCGTCGGCCGTGGAGCAGACGATCGACGCCAACCTCCCGCAGCTCGGCGACCTGGCGCGCCTGCGAATCACGTACACGGCGGGGGACGCCCCACTCGGCAGCGATCGCGGCGAGGCCGCCCCCACGCTCGTGGTGGCGGTGTCCGCGATGAAGCGCTGGCCCGAGTCCACCGCCCTGATCACCGTGCCGTGGCCGCGCAATGAGCGCAGCCCGTTGGCGGGAGTGAAGTCGACGTCCTACGCCGAAAACGTCGTGGCCCTGCACCAAGCCCATGAGCACGGTGCGGGGGAGGCGGTGATGGCGGACACCCGGGGCAGGCTCTGCGAGGGCACCGGATCCAACGTCTTCATCGTCGTGGGGGGGCGCCTGGTGACGCCCACCCTGGATACCGGCTGCCTGCCCGGGGTCACTCGGGCCCTCGTCCTCGAGTGGTGCGGTGCGGTCGAGGAGGACAATCCGCTGGAGATCCTCCGCGAGGCTGAGGAGGTCTTCATCACCTCGTCGACCCGCGATGTGCAGCCGGTGCACCGCGTGGATGCACGCAGCCTGGCGGCACCTGGTCCTGTCACCGCCGAGGTCATGTCCGAGTTCGCCACTCGCTCCGGGGCTGACTCGGACCCCTGATCGCGGTTACCGTGGGGCGGTGAGCGGTCCCCACTCCGACGACGCGCACCGTGAGGGTGAGCCGGATGATTCGCGCCTGCATCGGCTCGAGGATTCGATCGAGGAGGCCGCCGAGGACTTGGTCGAGGGCTTCGAGGAGACCGTCGATCGCGTCCTGCCCCCGCATCTGCGCGCCCGGGCGTGGGCGCGGCGGAGGCGATCCACGCACGTGCTGTGGCAGGCCGGCGTCCTCATCCTGGGCATGGGCCTGGTGCTCGCGGGCATCGCGATGCTCGTCCTGCCCGGTCCCGGCTGGGCGACGATCATCGTCGGCTTCATCGTGCTGGCCTCCGAGTACGCCTGGGCGCGACGGCTGCTCGAGCCCGTCCGCCGATGGGCGCGCAGGGCCGCGGACGCCGCCCTGGACCCCCGCGTGCGCAAGCGCAACATCGCCATCGCGAGCGGTGTCGCGGTCGCTGCCGCAGGTGCCCTGGTCTGGTACGTCGCCGTCTTCGGCCTGACCCTCCAGCCCGTGATGAGCCTGCTGCCCGGCTAGGGGCGTGCGGTAGTCTCGCGCTGCGCTGACGGGCGATTAGCTCAGTGGTAGAGCACTCGCTTCACACGCGAGGGGTCACTGGTTCGAACCCAGTATCGCCCACCGTCATAGGCCCAGTTCAGCCTTGCGCGCGGCCCCTCCGGGATCTTTGATGAGGAGGTAGATGCTCAGCGCAGTCACCCACACTGGGAAGACGTAGTCGACGTAGGCGACGCCGTAGGGCACCAGCAGGAGGAAGAGCCCGGTGATAGTGCCCAGGATCGACAGCCACGTGGGCAGGATCTTGCGGAGGCGACCGACCGTCGACAGCGAGAGGCAGAACACCGCAGCCATGCGCGCGCTGTAGCCGAGCAGGAGCTCGTTGACCGCCACCGCCGGGATGATCCTGATGCCATCCGTCAGGTCGATCCCTTCCGAGAGCGCTCTCAACTCAGCGCTGGCGAAGGCACCGGCGACGAAGACGATGCCGACGAAGAGGATGCCTGAGCCGATGAACACGAAGGTGAAAAGCCGATGCTCGTGATCGCCCACGTGGTAGTTGAGCGCCGCCGTGAACCACAGGAAGGCGATTCCGGCGTACGGCAGCAGCAGGAGGGCGAGTCGACCGCGGGAGAGTGCTTCGGCCGACGGGATCGATTGGGCGTCGAGGTACTGGTCGATGGGGAAGGTGCTGCGGAAGAGGATGAGGATGACCGTCATCAGGATCGCGAAGAGCAGGCCGGCCACGGCCGCGGCCCTCGCGGTGCGCAGGGTGGCCAGCACGCTCTTGAGCCGCGCGTCGTCGGCTCCTGAGGTCATGTCGCGCCACGATACTGTGCTCACGTCCGTGGAGGTCCGCAGATGCCTGGGCCTTAGATGGTAGGAGGAGATGACGTGTCCGAGCTGGCGATCACGCTCATCACGCCGGATGGCGCAGAGTCGAGTTCGGTACCGGCGGGATCGACGGCGATGGACGCTGTGGGCGGCGATCGCTCGACTGTCGTGGCGCGGATTAATGGAGAGCTGCGCGACCTCGCGACCACGCTCCGGGACGGCGACACCGTCGAGCCGGTGAGTGTCGAGACTCCCGAGGGGCTGGCGGTGCTGCGGCACTCCACCGCCCACGTGCTCGCGCAGGCGGTCCAGGACACCTTCCCCGACGCCAAGCTTGGCATCGGTCCGCCGGTGAAGGACGGCTTCTACTACGACTTCGCCGTCTCCACGCCCTTCACCCCCGAGGACCTCAAGGTCCTCGAGAAGCGCATGCAGGAGATCGTGAAGTCCGGGCAGCGATTCGCGCGTCGCGTCGTCACCGAGGGTGAGGCCACGCGTGAGCTCGCGGGAGAGCCCTTCAAGTTGCGCCTCATCGGCAGCGAGGGCGGTGCTGAGGTGATGGAGGTAGGGGGCACGGAGCTCACGATCTACGACAACGTCGAGGCCAAGACCGGTGCGACCTGCTGGTGCGACCTGTGCCGAGGTCCGCATGTGCCCGACACGCGCTACATCCCGCCCAACGCCTTCCGGCTCATGCGCACCGCGGCCGCCTACTGGCTCGGCGACCAGGCCAACGAGCAGCTGCAGCGCATCTACGGCACCGCGTGGCCCACCAAGGATCAGCTCCAGGCCTACCTCGCCTTCCTGGAGGAGGCGGAGAAGCGCGATCACCGCAAGCTCGGTGCCGAACTCGACCTCTTCAGCTTCCCCGAGGAGATCGGCAGCGGCCTGGCGGTATTCCATCCCAAGGGCGGGGTCATCCGCCGCGTGATGGAGGACTACTCGCGCAAGCGGCATGAGGAAGCCGGCT